>CAYQQA010000063.1:0-4657 GCA_964419805.1 Candidatus Woesearchaeota archaeon | reverse complement strand
TAAAAATCATCCTAAAATAGCATGGATTGTTTTTTGTAGGGGAAAGTGGGATTGTGTAATTGTTGCTTATGTTAAAAATATGTATGAATATCAGGAACTTGTAAAAGAAATAAGTCGAAAATATGGAAAATATATTCATCTAAAAGAATTTGTTGCCCATCCAGAGTATTATGTTTGTAGCAGGAAATGGTTGGATTCTAAAGATGCAAAAGTCAGCCATATTGGAGGCTCATTAAAGAAAGAGAAAATAGATAGTAAAGATGTAAAAATAATAAAATTTCTAGCAGAAAATTCTAGAACTCCTATCATTGAACTTGCGAATAAGTTAAATATTTCTAGCAGTTTGGTGATTAAGAGGATAAGAAATCTTGAAAGTAAAAAAATAATTCTTAATTATAGGATTGGAATAAATTTAGAAAAAATAGGAAAAGAATTTTGTAAATCTTTTGTTTACCTTCAGAATATAACAAAGAAAAAAGAAAAACAAATTTTGGATTATTGCTTGAAACATCCAAATGTTACGGCAGTGACCTTTTCTATTGGTCCGTGGGATTTAGAGTTGGAAATGGAAGTTAGGAATTTTGATGAGTTTTATAACATTATGAATAAAATAAAAAATACTTTCAAAGAAAACATAAGGAATTATGAAGCAATAGTTATCACAAAAGAATATGGGATTGACTATAGCACTATCATTTAAACCGATTAGTCAAATCCTTGAAATGAGCCTGCACGGATTTGAACCGTGGACCCCTGCCTCTCTTAGAGTTATCTTATCCATGAGATTTTTAATCCTTGCGGATTAAATTCATATAAGAGCAGTGCTCTGACCCGACTGAGCTACAGGCTCACGTTCCTCATAATCTTTTTGTATTTTTAAATTTACCGAGTTTACCTATAAAATAATTAAAAACATTTAAAAACTAATTTTCATTTAATTTAAGATGCCAAGGAAAACAAAAAAGAGGAAATCTTCTAAGGATGATTCTAAGTTGTTTGCGTTCATAGTGACTTTTTTTAGTATTCTTGGGTTCATTATTGCTTTGCTTGGGAAAAGGGATGACAAATACGTTATGTTTTACGCGAAGCAGTCTTTGATTGTTTTTTTGGCTTATATTATCGCTGTGATTATAGGTGTGTTGCCTGGAATTGGCAAAATTCTTGGAGTTGTTGCTTCTGTTCTCGTTTTTATTCTTTGGATTTACAGCTGGGTTTATGCTCTGGGTGATAAGGAAAAGGGAGTTCCTCTTATTGGAGAATATGCAAGTCATATAAATTTGTAATGAAATTAAACAATTTTTCGAAACCTATTTTAAGGATTGCAATAGGCGTTTTGTTTTTATATTTCGGATTGCAACAATTAATTTCGCCTTCTGAGTGGATTGGTTTTGTTCCGAACTTTGTTTTGGGTTTCGGATTATCTGCAAATACTCTTGTGATTTTCAATGGAGTTGTTGAGTTAGTCTTAGGAGTTATGTTGTTGATAGGAGTTTATACTAGGGTTGTTGCATTGTTACTTTTTATAAATTTGTTGATAATTGTATTTTCGATTGGAATGAATCCTTTGGGAATAAGGGATTTAATTTTGGCCATTGTGACTTTTGTTGTCTTTCTTAACGGGAGGGACAGGTTTTGTTTTAAAAAACATTAAATTTATAAATGAAAAATTCTTCATGTGTTCATGAGTAAACTATTGATTGCTTTAGTTGTTGTAATAGCTTTGGTGGTTGGTGTTGTGGTTTTTGTGGTTAGTTCTGGTTCTGAGGAATCTGTTTCAGGTGATGTTAAGACTTTTGTTTTGACCGGCGAGAATTTTAATTTTGCGATGGGCGGCAGTGATAATCCTGAAATTCGTGTTAATGAAGGAGATAGGGTTAGAATTGATTTTAGCAGTACCGACGGTTTTCATGATTTTGTGATTGATGAATTTGGTGCGGCGACGCAGAGAGTGAACGAAGGGGGTTCGACTTCTGTTGAGTTTGTTGTGGATAAGAAATGTAGTTTTGAATATTATTGTAGTGTTGGCCAGCACAGGGCGAATGGAATGTGGGGAGTTTTTGTTGTTGAATAAGTTTTAAATATACGTTTTACTTTTATAATTTATGGGTGAAAAAGAAATTGGAGTTGTTTCGAGTTACTTTAGCCATGTAAGTGTTGCTGCGATAAAGCTTATAAAGCCGTTGAAGATTGGGCAAAAAGTGCATGTTAAAGGGCACACGACGGATTTTGAGACAGTTGTCGAAGAGATACAAATAGAAAAGAAGTCTGTCGAGAAGGCGAAGACAAAAGACCATATTGGGATAAAGGTTCCTGAGAAGGTTAGGCCGGGGGATAAGGTTTATCTGGTTGATTGATTGTTTATCAAGGAATTGCTATTGATATTCTCTCTGCAGTTTTTGTAGTTTAGCTTTTTGTTAAGATGGATATAACAGAAAATTTATAAACTAACTAATTTTCAAGTTTTCATGAAACGTTCATCAAGAAGGTGGAAAAAGAAAAGGCAGATGCGTTGGAAGTGGCAGCGCAAGAAGTTGAGGAAAGAAAAACGAAAGCGTAAGCTCAAGAGAGCGAGAAGTAAATAAAATGATTCTTTATTGTTTGAGACATGGTCAGGCAGAACATAACATTAATCGTTTAATGAATGGGGATTCGAAAGAGTTAATTAATTTGACTGTGCTTGGGAAACAACAATGTTCTGAAGCAAGAGAAAAACTGAAAAATATATATTTTGATATTATAATTTCTTCGGAGTTTCCAAGAGCATTTCAAACAGCTGAAATAATTAAAGGAAATAAAAAAATAGAAATAAAAATTGATGAAAGGATTAATGAGGTGATATCTGGAATGGAAGGTCAAGCGTATCTTGAATATGTTAAAAGAAAAGAGGAAATTTCAAAGGAAAAAGTAATAAGCAGAAGAGATGTTAGAATAAATGGTGGGGAGTCTTTTAATGATGTTAAAAAGAGAGTCTCTAATTTTCTAAATGATTTGAAAACTAAAGATTATAAAATAGTTTTAGTAGTGTCACACTATGATCCTATTATTGCATTAGACGAAGTGATTGTCAATTCTCCCTCAACTATTTTGCCAAAGAATTGTGAAATTTTTAAATTTGAGATTTAATCACTTTATTTGTTTTCAAAATATCCGTTGTTGAATATTTTTTCTATTTCGGTTCTTGCAGAGATTCCAAGACGTCTCACTCCTGCTAAAGAATGGTTGTTTTGAAAGTATTTTTCTAAATCTACATTCACCGTTTCTAATCTCTCAATTTCCGCATCAATTGATCTTTTACAGATTCCTTTTTGTGCTAAAGATAATTTGTAGGCGTTTATTACTTCGTAGTTTTTTCCTTTTGTCATGAAATATAGTTTGAAAAAGTATTTAAAAAAGTTTTGATATAAACCATAACAACAATATTTATAAGCAAATTCTTCTCAATATTAAAATGGTTTCGGAGATATGGACTGAAAAATACAGGCCGGCGAGGTTTTCTGAAATGGTTGGTCAGGATGATGTGCTTAAGAGGGTTGAGGCTTTGGTGAATTCTATGAACATTCCGCATTTGCTTTTTGCGGGACCGGCTGGGACTGGCAAGTCGACGCTCGCGCTCGTTGTTGTTAAAAATCTTTTTAAGGAAAACTGGAAGCAGAATTACTTGGAGTTAAATGCGAGCGATGAAAGAGGAATAAATATTGTGAGGGAGAAAGTGAAAAATTTTGCGCGGACGAAATCTTTTGGGGATGTTCCGTTTAAGGTTATTTTTCTCGATGAGGCTGATGCGCTCACGCCGGAAGCTCAGCAGGCCTTGAGGAGGACCATGGAAAATTATTCGAACACATGCAGGTTTATTCTTTCGTGTAATTACTCGAGTAAAATTATTGATCCGATTCAGTCAAGGTGTGCGATTTTTAGATTCAAGCTTCTTGAAAAAAAAGATATTGAAAAAATAATGAATCAGATTTCGCAGAGTGAAAATCTTGAAATTTCTCCAGAGGTTATGGAGGTGATTTATGAAGGTAGTGAGGGTGATTGCAGGAAGTCAATCAATATTTTGCAGTCAACAGCGTCGATTTCTCCGAAAATTACGATAAATCTTGTTTCGACGGTGATTTCGAACGCGAAGCCTAAGGATATTAAGGTTGTTCTTGATTACGCGTTGTCCGGCGATTTTCAGAAGTCTCGGGAAAAGCTTTTGGATGTTATGCTTAAGGAAAGTGTTTCGGGACAGGATATAATTAAATCGATTCAAAAAGAAATTTGGAATCTTCCAGTGGAGCCGGAAATAAAAATTAAGCTGACTGAAAAGACGGGAGAGATAGAGTTTAGAATTGTCGAGGGGAGTGACCCTTTTATTCAATTGGAGTCTTTGCTTGCGAGTTTTGTGCTTGCAGGTTTGGGAAAATGAGTTTAAATCCGAGGGTGGGAATTTCAGTTATAATTCAAAAAAATGGGAAAATTCTTTTTGGGAAAAGAAAAGGTGCGCATGGGGAAGGGACATGGAGTTTTCCAGGGGGGAGAATTGAATACGGTGAAAGTTTTGTTGATTGTGCAAAGAGAGAAGTTGAAGAAGAAACAGGGATGAAAATTAATGTTTTAGGTGAAATTCCGGTTGCTGTTACTAATGATTTTTTTAAAGATGAAGACCAGCATTGGA
>CAYQQA010000062.1:0-4668 GCA_964419805.1 Candidatus Woesearchaeota archaeon | reverse complement strand
GCGAGATCGGGAAGTGATTAACTAGAACATTCCATATTGCACTGAGGGGGAGCGCCGTCTCTGAAAAGCCATTCAACAAACCAAGTCAAATCATAGACTTCAACTCTGCAGTCGCCAGTTATATCACCAAGGCTGTTTTTTAAGTTAGGTCCTCCTAAAAACATGAAATCAACAATAACCGCTAAATCGTTCACAGTATTTTCGCCGTCTTCATCCGTATCAGCGCACCAATAATACTCAGCCGAAACAAATCCTGATAGAAAACCGAGAATCACCAACACAGGAATAATTAATTTTGAGTTCATTTTCCTGCAACTTCAAGGAATCAAAGGTTTATAAGTTTTATAGTGATTCCGTGTAGTATATTTTTTAGATGGAAATTCAAACTAAAAACGCCCAAAAATTATTTAAACTTATTTTCATTTTTTAAAATATGGAAGAATATCTTAAGTACAGACTTAGGATGGTTGACAAAAAAACTAGGAAAAAAATAGAAAGACTTTTCAAAGAAGTCAATGAATCGGTTTCGCTACTTTTTGATTTGGCAACGCGCGATGAGAAGACAGGACTTTACAACAATCGTTTTCTTCAGGCAGAAATTGATATGGAAATTGAAAAAGCTCAGAGAGGAAAACAAAAACTTTCAGTGGTCATAACAGATATTGATTTTTTCAAAAAAATCAACGATAAATATGGTCATATTAAAGCCGACGAACTTCTTTACAGACTTGCGAAAGTCATTCAACAACAAATAAGAAAATCAGACATTGCATCGAGATTTGGAGGAGAAGAATTTATTTTACTACTTCCTGAAACCAATTTGGCAAAAGCAAAAAAACTCTGCACAAGATTGAGGAACGCCGTTCACAAAGACAAAATTCTAAAAAAATATAATTTAACAATTTCTGGCGGAATAACTCAATACAAAAAAAATGACAACAAAAAAAGTTTTAAATCAAGAGCCGACAAAGCGCTTTATCACGCGAAAAAACACGGTCGAGACAAATTTGTTTCTCTGAAATAATCAGATTTTTAAACTTATTATTTTTGAAATTCCCTCATACATGCTCACCCCGTAAAGATTTGTCGCATTCGTTATAACCTCGTCGTTATGAGTTATCACAATATACTGTCCCTTCTGCATATATTTTCTTAGAAGTGATGCAAGTCTTTCAGAATTTCTTTTGTCGAGCGCGGCGTCAATTTCGTCAAGAATATAAAAATAATAGGGCTTCAATTCTTGTATTGCAAAAATCAAGGAAAGTGCAACCAAAGTTTGCTCACCGCCCGAGAGACTTTTAACATCAAAATATTTTCCATGCCCGGTTTTAACAACAATTCCTACTCCTCCATCAAAAGGATCTTTTCTATTTTCCAAATTAAGTGAAACTGTCCCTTTCGTACTCAGCTGTGAAAAATTTCTCGAAAAAATTTCGTTCAACGAGTCAAGGGTTTTCAAAAAAGATTTTTTCTTTTTCACATCAATTTCTTTGATTATTTTCAGAATGCTATTTTTTTCTTTTTCTATAATTTCTGTTTTTTCTTTTATTGTTTCGTATTCTTTTTTAACAGAATCGTAAACCTCTAAAGATCTCAAATTTACACTCCCAATTTTTGTCTTCGTTTCCTGAGCATTTTGAAGCTTTGATGAAAGAACTTCTTTGCTTCCTCTAATTAAGTCAACATTCGGGAAGCTCAGCATTTCAATCTCTAAATTTTCTACAACCGCATCTAATTTTGCTTTTTCAATTTTTAGCTCGTTCATAGAGTTCTCAATTTCTCTGATTTTCCCGTGTTCTGAGTTTGCGTCAAGCTCAGCTTTTCTAATTTTCAAATAAAAATCATCTCGTTCTCCGATCATTTTCTCAAACTTTTCACTTAGAACTTCATCTTGTTTTCTTTTTTTATCTAGAAGATTTTCAGAATCTTCGAGAGAGTCCTGAGTATTTTTCAATTCTTCAGAAATTTCAGATTCCTCAGTGCTGATTTGCTTGAGAGTTATTTTCATTCTTTCAAGTTCTCTCTGCTTAAACGAAATTTCAGAATCAATAGTTTCCTCACTTCTTGTCGAAATTTCATGTAATTCAATTCTTGCGGTCTCGTATTTTTGCTCAATGTTTGAACTGCTGTCAATTTCTTTTTCAAGTCTATTTCTTATTTTTTCAATCTCAGAAATTTCACTTTTTAAAACTTCAATTTTTTGATACAAATTCTTTATCTGGGAATCTTTTTCTTTTATTCCTGAAATTTTTATCAAATCATATTCCATTTTTTTTATCTCTTCAGACAAATTTTCGATCTCTCTTGTCAGAGTATCCTTTTTACCATAAATTTCTGAAAGTTTTTTATCAGATTCTGCGATGTCCTTATTTAAAGATTCAATTTTTTTGTTCACATCTTTATTTATTCCTTCAATATGTTCAGGAGTTATTTTGCTTTTACAAAGTGGACAGATTTCCATATTAGGAATTGATTTTACAATATTCTTTTGCTTATCAATTTCATATTCTCTCGCTGAAGAAATTTTTTCAAGCTCCCTTTCTTTTTTTAAAAAATCATTCAAGAGCAACTTCTTTTCAGCCATAGAATTTTTTAAACCGTCAAGCTTTCCCTTGTCAGCTTTTTTATTAAACAAATCTTTTGAAATTGCTTTTATTTGATTGGCAAGAAATTCCGATTCTGAAACATAACTATTCAAAAGAGATTTTTTGTCTTCTATTCGGTGTTTCATTGATTTCAATTCTGATTTCCCACTATAAAATTTTTTCCTAGCAGATTCGAATTTTTCTATCTCCTTTTTCTTTAAGTCAATTTCTTTTTCAATAGATGTTTGAGAAATCGAAACTTTGTGGTCTTTTTTTAAATCATGTATCAAATTTTCTGAATTCCTTATCGATTCCACGAGTTCATTTTTCTGTTTTTGAAGTTCTGATAATTTTGATTCGAAATTATCTATCCTCACAGTTGTGGCTGCAATTTCTGCACGCAAATTTGCAATTTCTTGATTTAATCTTTCCTGTTCTAACCCTGTCGACTTTTCAATTGTAGAATTAATTGACTCTATTTTATTCTTGCAAGATTCAATAAATGTATTTAAACTAACTAAATTTTTCCTGATTTTTTCTATCTCTTTATTTTTCAATTCAATTTCCTTGTCAACTTTTTCAGAATTTTTTTTGTTAGATGACAGCTCAGAATTTATAATACTTGCTTTCAAAGCTTTAATATGCTTCTCGAGCCTCTTGAATTTCAATGCTTGTTGTCTTTCCCTTTCAAGATTGTTCAAATACGACGTCCTCTCTTTCAAAATTGCAAGCACTTCTTTTAATCTGTTGTCTGTCCTTTCCAACTCCTTCAATGATTTTGATTTTCGCGATTCGTAAATTGCAATCCCAGAAACTTCTTCTATGACCTTTCGCCGTTCTTCAGTGTGCATGTTCACAAAATTTTGAATTTCACCTTGAAGAATTATATTAAATCCATTTGGATCTATGCCTGCCTGCGCGAGCAAACTCAAAATTTCCTGCCGTGTTTTTGTTTCACCATTAATCTTGTAAATGCTCTGTCCATTTCTTCTGACAATTCTTTTTATTGTAACTTCATTTTTTTCTATTGAGAAAACTTTTTCAGAATTATCAAAAGATATTTCAACGTAAGCTTCTTTTGCTGGCGAAGCTGATTTGGAACCAAGAAAAATTAAATTTCTGGCTTTTGCAGCCCTCATCGATTTTACAGAGAGTCTGCCCAAAACAAAACACAAAGCATCAGAGACGTTGCTTTTTCCAGAACCGTTCGGACCTAAAATTACATTGATTCCCTGCGTGAAAGGAATTTCCGTTTTCTTCGGAAAACTTTTGAAGCCATGCATCACTAACTTTTTTATGAACATTGAAACCTCCAGTTTAGAAAAAAAGTAAAAAGGGTTTTTAAGGTTTTTAGATTGATTAATTTTTCCTTTCAAAAATCACTCAACTTTCTTTGGTCAAAACTTAACTTCACTTTTTGGAAGGTTATCCATGTTTTTCTGAAAATTCCATCGCTACCGTATTTACTAAAATTTTTTTCAAGAAATTTTATCGTCAACGGGTCTGAAGTATAACCCGAACCAATTTCAGGCCCGTATTTTTCTTTCAGTTTTCCCATTTCTTTTTCTCTTTCACATTTAGCAAGAATAGAAGCAGCAGAAACCGAAACGTGATTTTTGTCAGCCTTATGTTCACAAGAAACCTCAAGATTTGATAAATTTTCAATTTTTGTTTTTAAAAAACCAGACCACTTTAAAATGCTCGGCGACGGACAATCAACAACCACTTTTATTTTTGAAAAACCTTGATTTATTTTATTAATTATTTCAGCACAGGCGATTGCTTCAAGCTCGTTTAATTTTGTTCTTTTACCTTCCGTTCCATCAATGTGTTCCGGATACAAAACCACGATTTCAAAAGCTTCCGCGTTTTCTTTAATTACCTCACAGAGAAGCTCTCTTCTTTTTTGAGTAAGTTGTTTACTGTCTTTTACACCTAATTTTTTCAACTTTTTCTCAGTTTGTTCATCGATTAAACACCCTGCAAGAACCATCGGCCCAATCACAGGCCCGCGACCTGCGTCGTCAATTCCAAGTTTAAACATAAAATTAAAAAAAGCATTTCTTTATAAATTTAATTAGCC
>CAYQQA010000061.1:2759-4757 GCA_964419805.1 Candidatus Woesearchaeota archaeon | reverse complement strand
CGTTATTTTAACAATAGTAAAACCTAAAACTCCAATTGATGCAACAGATAACTCCAACCCATTGTATGGAAGGAAGGTGAGAAAACCAGCTCCAATTCCCAAGACGGACACTAATCCAATTCCGCACGCCGCGCATCCAGGGGCGAAAACAGCAAGAAATAATCCAATTCCCCCAAACAATCCCGTTTTCTTGCTTTCAACTCCTTTGCCAAGATTGACTTTATATCCGACTAAACTAAAAAGCATTCCTAAAAAGATGCTAATGATTACCAAACTAACAAAAGAATGAATCTGTATCGTTTCTTTAAAACCAAAAAATAGGACAAAGAAAAACTTAATTGTTTGAAAAAATCCGAGGGTTGAATAAAATCCTATCAAGCTCTTCCAACTTGAAAGCAAAACATTGGCAGAATAAAAAATCAACGCAATAATCACCACGATTGTTATATATTGCCATTTGGAAAAAACTTTTCTCCATGTATTAAAAATTTGTTTCGCATCCATTTAAACTCCATTGTGCTGTCCGGCAGGTATGCTTTCCGGACCTTTGTTTGCATATCGTTTTACAAAATCTTTTATTCTTTGCAAGTCATCAGCGTCAATAGTTCCATCTTCAAGATTAAAACTATCTAGGCGCCCCCATGAAGCAATAGAAATATCCCATTCATTTTTTTCTCGCGGAACAACAACTGTCAGAGAGTTTACAATACTCCTTAATTTTTCTGCTTCATCTCCAATGCGAGGATGGTATGAAACAAGTATCAGCCCGTGTTCTAAACTGTGTATCAAATGCCCGTCTTCAATGCTTGTCTCTCTAAATCCGGGGCGAGCCGGCATATCATAATGATCTCCAGATGTGGGAGGATTTGAATTATAATCGCTTAAAGAAAGTGTTCCGGGAGAAATATGCTCTCGGCTGGGCAATACAGGAATCGCCACGCTGAAATCATCTCCTTTCGGCAAAACGCCCTGCACAAAAAAATAAATCCCTAAAATTATAAATCCTATTATCAAAACAAAAATACCCCAATTCCTCATTTTTTTAACTGGCAAAGGTTTTCTCTCTTTAGGAACTTTTTCAGGATGTTTCGCCTTGTTGTGCATAGCTAAACCTTCCGAATCTTTAAAATTTCTATCGCAAATTTCACATTTTATTTCTTCTGTCATTTTCAAGAGTATATATTTAATAAAAAATAAAAAAATAAAGAATAAATTTAAGCTGCAAGTTCTGCGTCTATGACTTGCTTGAATGCGCTATATGGCTGTGCCCCACTTAATGGTTTTCCATTAATTACAAAGTAAGGAGTTCCTCTTCCTCCAGCGGATTGTGCATCTGATAGGTCTTTTCTGACTTCATCTAAATATTTCTGTGAGTCAAGACAGCTTCCTATGTTATATCCAATTTCTTGCGCCCATGATTTAAGGTTATCTGAACTCAAAGACTGCTGGTTCCCAAATATCTTATCATGATATTCAAAATATGCTTCATCCCCACCTTGCTCTCTTACACATTCGGCAGCTATTGCTGCAGGAGTAGCCATTGGATGAATACTATCCAGCGGAAAGTCCCTGAAAACAATCTTGACTTTTCCTGTATCAACATATTCACTTACAATCTGAGGGTATGTTTGCTGAAAATGCCTACCACAGAAAGGACACTGATAATCGCTGAATTCAATTATCTCAACCGGAGCATTTTTATTTCCCAAAACAGCATCGTCATCCGCGCTTGCCTGAACTTGTGAAGGTTGTGTTGGTGCAACAGTCGGATTTGCAACAACATTCCCTGTTCCCGAACTGTTATTAGCGAAAACAAAAAATCCGCCGATGATTAAAACAGCCAAAAGCAAAAATGTGCTGTATTTCCAAAGCGCATCTTTTCTTATTGTCAAATTCTCTTTGTCACTCATTTAAACCTCCTTTCAATTGTATTGAATTCAATGAAATATGCCTGATTGAGAATCTCTGATTCGCTTCCACGTCTCTTATTTTTTGCTT
>CAYQQA010000061.1:395-2749 GCA_964419805.1 Candidatus Woesearchaeota archaeon | reverse complement strand
TAAACGATTTAGCATATAAAAATACTAAAAAAACAACTTATAAGTATAGCGCAGAACTAGTTCCACTCGCGGAATCACCCTATCTCAACAAAATAATGTTAGTCATGCCTCTTCTTTTTCTTTCTATGACTCCCGACCGGTCAAGTTTATCAAGTATTCTTGAAACTTTTGATTTCGGAAAATTAAAATGCTCAACAATATTGCTTTGATAAACACTCTTGTCTTTGTTTTCTCTGATAAAATAAAATACTTTTTTTTCTTCAGAATTTAATTTGCTCAAATCATATTCTTTTTGTTTAATAATTTTTTCTTTATTAAAAAACAATAAATAAAATCCCAAAGCCAATATGAACGAGAAAATTCCTACTGCGATGTGGGAGAAAGAAAGTCCCCTCTCAACAGAAAAACAATCCGATCCGCTAAAACAACCAAGTTCTTTTGCTTGCTCGGATAAAGCACCTATATAGTACAGGAAACTTCCTCCAACGACCAAGGCAATTATTATTAATATTGCCCCAAGTTTTTTGTTTTCCATGTTATTACTTAGAATTTTATTTTTATAATTCTTTCTATTTTACACAAATTCCCAACTTTAAATAATCAAAACAAAATCATAGGCACCCAGCATAAATATCTGGATGATGCCCCATATGTTCTCTCCAAGCTTCTTCTGTCTGTCCTGCGGGTGGAGTGCACTTATCTTCCCCCGAGTTTCCCGAATCTCTGAACGCGTAAATCATGTTAGGAAAAAAAGTGAAAATCAGCAAAGCCAACACTAAAATTCCTGCAATAATATACAAAATTATTTTTTTATCCATTGTAAAAACCTCCTTTCATCATCTTTTTTTTGTGTTTTATCATAAGAGTTATTCCAAAAACATTTGACAAAATTCCGACTCCTAAAAACCATGGTTGATATTCAACAAGAAAAACAGCAAGACCGGAAGTTCCTGCAATTGGAATCATATTTAAAAGAAAATGAGAACAGCATACAATCATGCTTCCTCCGGAAACCGCCCCTGTTCCCGCAACCGCCCCGGTGATTTGCGCCGTGTGTTTGATTGAAATAAACAATCCAATTTGCGTCCCGAAACCGATAGCAAGAGGAAATATCAAATACCACAAACTCCGTAAATTCATAAAAGCAAATTCAATGTTTTGAAAAAAACTTACGACCGCAAGATAAAATGCAATCAATCCAAGTCCTGATAAAATACCATAAATCATAGCGTTGCTTTTTCCAACTTTTGATTTTCCATCCGAACAGCAATCTATCATTCAATACAGCACTCCAACAATTTTTTTACCGATGCAAAAATTCCTTTTTCTTCTTCTTTTTCAATTTTAATTTTATTCTTTTTTGAATCAATATTCAGCACCCAGAAAAAACCATATAACTCCGAAGCATCTTTGTACATTTCTTTCGCTTCCTTTTCTTTTTTTTCATGTAATAATCTATTTCCAACCTCATACAGCCTCATAGAAGAGGCAAGAAAATGTTTGCTCATACACCATGTTTCACTTTCATCATCTTTTTTTACTATAAGGGCCAAAAGTTTTTTCCTTAGTTCTCTCACCGTTTCTAACATTTTTAAAAATTTTTCGTCTTCTGTTTTAACATAACTAAAAAAACAGTGCTCTTCCAAGCTGACTAAATTCATTAATCCAATGCTCAAATCTTCCCATGTGGAAATATCTAAACTAGACTTTTCTTTTGTTTCATTAATCTTTTTGATAAAATTTTTGATTTCCATATTATATTGTAAATTGGATTATTAGAGCTGTAATTCCTAAAAGCACAAAAGTAATAATAATTCCCTGAAAGGGTATTCCTTTGCCATTTCTTTTTTCTTTAATTTTCTTATTCAATCCTGGAGAAATAAAAGTAATAACCCCTCCTAAAAAACTGCTTGCTAATGAATAATTGAAAGCGTAAGTTGTTCCATAATCTCCAACAAATGGAATATAAAGAGGCCCTATTGCTGTGAAGATTGGCAATAGAGGCAAGACAGTTGTGAAGAACACTACTAAAATAATTAAAGTTCTCTGAAATGGAATTACTCTTTTTCTTTTATCTGCCCAGCGAGCAAACCACATTCCCATAGACATAGCAAAAGCCCCAATTAACAACCCAATAACAACTTTGCTAACCCCCAACCATGCAGCTCCTGCTGCAGCTGCCCCCGCTCCAACAGTGCATAAAGGACAGTGGGCCATTACAGGAGGAACTAAGAAAATTGTAAAAAATGTAGATAAATATAAAATAAATTTCTTTTCCATTTTAAATCCTCATAAACTCCTCATAACTTCCGTCATGATTTACTGCATATATTACAAAATCTCCTGTCTTAGTT
>CAYQQA010000061.1:0-385 GCA_964419805.1 Candidatus Woesearchaeota archaeon | reverse complement strand
GTTCCGGGCATTCCCGGAGATCCAGAGGGCATACCAGGCATAGCAATTCCTGCAATATCCGGTTTCTCTTGTAAAAGCTTTTCAACGACCTCTAAAGGTATATGTCCTTCAACAAAATAATTTCCTATTATGGTTGTATGGCAGCTTTCCAGAGCAAAAGGAACATCATAGTTTCTTTTTAATGAGTCAAGGTCTTCGAGATTAACCGCTTTTGTATCAGAGTTTCCTTTTCTTTGAAAATAGTTTGAATAAATGTTGCAACATCCACAGCTTTGAGACTTATAGATTTTAATATCTCCTTCAAAATTGTCTATTGCCTGATAACTGCTAGCACTATTGCTTCCAACTACCACAAATAATATAATTGCAAGAATTGCAATTCCCA
>CAYQQA010000060.1:0-4913 GCA_964419805.1 Candidatus Woesearchaeota archaeon | reverse complement strand
GTAGATAACCCATGTAGGGGTGCCCGTGATTAAATTTTCAACACATTTTTCGTTTTCGTAAAAACAATCAATTATATTTAAATGTTCTTTATAACTTCCAAACATTTCTTCTTGAGTTTTGCAGTGTGGGCAACCCTTTTGAATATAAAAAATCGAGTTTTCACCTATGCAAATTGCAGTAGGTTCATCAACTTGGGGTTCAGCACCTTGCAACAAAATGATTATTGTAACAACAACCACACCTAACACAATCAATAGGTTGATTAATGAACTTTTTTTCATATGTTATTATGTCTTTTAAGTTTTTTAAACGTTTGGGAAAAACTGGTTTCAATTTTTATTGCGTTTCCATTAACAACCGCTTCAGCTATTTTTTTTCTCCCCTGACTTAAAATTCTTGAAAAAGTTGGCTGTGAAATATTCATTTTATTTGAAGATTCTTCTTGGGAAAGCTCTTCGTAATCAATCAATCTTAAAGCTTCAAATTCGTCATGCTTCAAATTAATTTCTTCTAAATCTTTAACCGGAATTCCTGCCGGCTTGAAAAAATAAGATTTTGGCTTTCCTCTTATTCTTCTTCTTAATTTTGGACGTGGTGACATATTATATTTTTTGGTTTCCCTTGAAAAACCTTTTTCTAAAACCTCCTCTTAATCCTCTTTTTACAGGTTTCTCGTTTTCACAATTTCCTTCTTGTCTTCCGGTTCTAGGTCCTTCTCCTCTTGGTCCTGTTTTATCTCTATTTGGCATTTGTGCCTCCTGTTTACACAACTTATTTAGTTATGAATGTATAATCATAACACTATTTAAATGTTGTGGTTGAAAAACTAGTTTCAAACATTAACATAAAAAATTCAATAGAGAGAAATAGAAATTGGCTCACAGGTTCACATATTAATTAAGGCGTAATATAAAATCCTTGAGAGGAATTGGAAACAAAAAATTGGTTCACTGCGTTCGTGATATAATACTGAGTGATAATGCAAAAACTTCGAGGGTAAGATAATGATAATTTGGAAAATAAAAAATGGCTTGTTGGAACTCGCGATACGATAAAGAGTTATTGAAGAAATCCCTGAACACGGGGAGAAACTTTTATTTAGATAAAAAATTAATAATCGGGCAAATCTTCTTTCCCGGGTTTTTCAGTTTTCACTTCAGGTTCATCAAGGGTTTTTTGGCCTTGGTTTTGGGCAGGATCTGGAAGCACTTTCATATCGTCCTCAGAAATGGAATTTATCATTTCTTTGAATTTTGAAAAATGCTCAGCAGGAATTCTTGTCCCAGCTTTTGTAAAGCCAGTGTATCTTTCTCCTGAAACAAATTCCCTAATTGTCAAACCGCGCCTTCCCCCAAAATCGTCAATCCTAACAACAATATCTGTGTTCGGATTTTTCGGAATTTTGCCTATGTCTTTTTCCATTTTAATCAATGTAAATCAGGTTTTATAAATATTTTTGTTTTTGATAATAGAAAATACAATCATTCATTAACACTCTCAACAACTTCTGATTTTGCAGTTTTTAATTCTGATTCTTTCTTTTTTAAACTTCCAATAACTTCAACCAAAAGTCCTGGTAGACCTGTTCCGACAGGCACTGGCTGATTTAAGATTATATTCTCAATAACGCTGACGAGTTTGTCTTTCGAACCCTTGATTGTCGCGTTGACAAATTGCTTTGTCGGCGTTTCGAAAGTTGCTCTCGCAAGTATAGAAGATTTTTGCGCAATAATTCCAATTCTTGTCACACCTTTTACGCTGCCGGTGTTTGTCATAGCGTCAGCAACGAGCTTCAAGTGCCTTTCATTTATGTCAAGTCCTTGAGGTTTTATAACTTCGTAGATTTCGTTAATTATTAACTGCCGTGCAGCCTCGATACCGAGAACTTCTGCAACTTCATGAAGATCATTTGACAGTGTTTTGTTTCCGTTGACTTCTTTGAATTTTATAACTTTTTCAAGATTTGTCCCTAAAGTTACAATCACATAATCAGCTCCTCTTTTTACAATTAAAACTTGGTGAACTCCTTTGAGACCTGAAATAATTGTTGATTTAATTTTTTCTTTCAGTTGATAAAGATCTTTGAAAGTGTAATCTGACCCGAGGATTAGAATTGAGCTTCCCTTTTCTTTTGCACTGAAACCTGAATCCGAAAGATTTTCTACGATTTTTTTAAGACCTAAATGAACGTGAGACAGAGCGTCCTTGTCAATTTTTATCTCTATTTTTTTACTGCTAAAATCCAAATTTATCTCGGACGCTATATCTTTGACAGTTATTTCTTTTATTTTTTCAGCGAGCACTCTTGCATTTTTTTCGTTGTTGAAATCTTTATTGAGATATATTTCCATTTTGGGACTTGATGGTTTTTTTCTGGCGTCGAAGATTTCAATTAGTCTTGGAAGACCTTGAGTAACCTGCATTTCACTTACACCTGCAAAGTGGAAAGTTCTCAAGACCATCTGCGTCGAGGGTTCTCCAAAAGACTGGGCAGTTATAATCCCGATTGCTTCTGCAGGCTCGAGTTTTTTTCCGAGGTAAGCTTTTGCAACATCAATACCATCCTCACCGTATTCAAATTGGATTACGTTGTTGTTGCTGTCCCTTATTGTTCCGTCGTATTCATTCCTTAAATCCTGAAGCGCATTCGCAAGTCTTCGGTAAAGATATCCTGATTTAGGAGTTCTTAATCCTGTATCCATCAGTGTCGATCTTCCGGTTATTGCTCCGAAAAAGAATTCATCAGGTCTCAATCCTTTTATGTAAGGGCTGGATATGAAGCCTCTCGACTCCGGGGACAAATCGCCCTTTTTAAAAAACGAGAGTGTTCTTTCAGTGTATCCTAAATCTATTCTTTTTGCCTCCAAATCCTGTTGTCCAACGCAACACGCCATTTGAGTTATGTTTAAAATGTTGCCTCCTCCTCCGCTTCTTATCATGTGGGTGACAGGATTCGCCTCCGGAAATTCTTTTTTCAAGATGTCACCAATTTTTGTTCTGATTTCATTGAGGACTTTTAAAATACTAATTTCTCTTGATTCTTCTATTGACTTTCCAGGAATTTGTTCGAGCTCACCTTTTTCTGTTTTCTCAATAATTTCTTTTACTTTATCTTTTGCTTTTAAAATTATTTTATCAGCTTCATTAATTATTTCCTGACTTACATCCAAATCATGGAGAGAAATTGTAATCCCTCTGTCGCTCAAATAATTTTTTCCAAGGTTGAACGCTTTTTTTATTATCTTGAAAGTTTTGTTTCTGCCTAAATGTTTGTCTAAGTAATTTATTAATTCTCCTTCTTCACTTCCGAACAATGTTTCATCGATTATTCCTTTTTCTACAAGACCGTTTTTGATTGTTACTGATTTGTTTTCGAAATTTACTTTTGGAATTATTGTTGAAAATAACTCGTTTCCCGAAATTGTTTTTTTGTTTGATTCTGATTTTATTTGGGATCTGTGTAAAAGTTGGTCTGCTTCCTGTTTTGTGAAATTATCAAATCCGAGGAGGTAGTTTCCAGTTATTGAATCGACAATACAACCAACTTGGTTTGTTGTGTTTTTTGGAGAGATTAAATTGTTTTTCACGTCAAGTAGCATTTTTGCCTCAGCGCGCGCTTCTTCTGTCTGCGGACTGTGGATATTCATTTCATCACCATCGAAATCTCCGGCATAAGGTGCAAGAACTGCGGGATGAACTCTAAATGTTTTTCCGGGCAGAACTTTTACAAAGTGCGCCATTAAACTTCCTTTGTGAAGACTTGGATGCCTATTGAATAAAACAACATCTCCGTCTCTGAGATGCCTTTCTACTCTGTAGCCAGGAACCAGCTCGTTTATTATTTCTTCTTTCAAATCTTCTGTGATTTTTTTCCTTTTTCCGTCAGGCCGGACAACATAACTTGCTCCAGGATATTCCTCGCCTTTTTTTATTAGAAATTGCATATTTTCTATGTTTAAATCGTTTACTGTTTCAGAAACGGTTACAATTTTTGCGATTTCAAACGGGACTCCGACTTCATTTATTTCTATCGACGTGTCCGGAGAGATCACTGTTCGCCCTGAAAAGTTTACTCTTTTTCCTGCTAAGTTTTTTCTTATTCTTCCTTCTTTTCCTTTGATTCTTTCTTCGATTGTTTTCAACGGCTGTCCACTTCTGTGTCTTGCAGGAGGAATTCTTGCAACTGTGTTGTCAAAAAATGTTGTTATGTGAAATTGCAACAAATCCCACAAATCTTCGATGATAACTTCTGGTGCACCGGCGTTTAAGTTTTCCCAAAGTCTTTGGTTTGCACGAATTATGTCTGAAAGTTTGTGTGTTAAATCGTCCTCGGATCTTTCACCTGATTCAAGAATTATACTTGGTCTTACAGTTACTGGGGGAACGAGCAAAGCTGTGAGCACAGCCCACTCTGGTCTGCACGCTTTTGAATCAACGCCGATTTTTTTAAGTTCTTCTTCATTTATGTTTGAAAGAATTTCTCTGATTTCCGTCGGGAAAATTCTTGTTTTTCCCCGGTAAAAAGTTGTTGGTTTATCTAGTTTTATTTTTTCATTTGCAGTGTTGCAGTGAGGGCATTTTTTTGCGTCTTTCGCTTTTTTTGCCCGCTTGCTTGCAGGGTATTTTTTCAAATCTTTATCGTCGACCATGAGTTTTCCGCAGGAGTGACAGAAACATCTTAATCCAAGCTCGATTAAAGGAACATATTTTAAGTGAATCACTGGTCGTGCAAGATCTATTGAACCGGAGTGACCAAGGCATTCTTTTAGTCTTCCTCCGCAGGTCCGGCATCTCACTCCGGGGTCTATTGCTCCAAGTCTTAAATCCATTAAACCACCGTCAACAGGGTAACCATCGATGTCGTAAAGCTCGGGCGTCACAACTTTTGCTGTTGAAAGTTTTTTGATTTTTT
>CAYQQA010000059.1:0-4940 GCA_964419805.1 Candidatus Woesearchaeota archaeon | reverse complement strand
TTGGAATGAAATTGCCGGAGATTGGGATGAATTCAAAAAGCCGGGCTTTCAGACTTTGGTGTTTGTGAAAAAGCAGAGTGGGAATTTTCTTGATTTAGGATGTGGTTCTGGAAGATATTTTGTTAAGAATAAAGGTTTGAAATTTTATTGTGTTGATTTTTCTGAAAAAATGATTGAGCTTGCGAGGCGAAAAGCTGATGTGATTGGAATGAGGGCTGAATTTTTTGTTTCTGAAATTTATGATTTGCCTTTTGATAATAATTTTTTTGGTAGCGCGATTTGCGTTGATGTTTTGCATTGCGTTGAGACGAAGGAAAAAAGAATTAAGGTTTTGAAAGAAATTTTCAGAGTTATGAAACCGGGAGCCAAGGTTAAAATTTCTGTTTGGAATAAATTGCATAAAAGATTTAAGAATTCACCGAAAGAAAGATTTGTTAAATGGCTGGACAAAGGGAAGAGATTTTATTATCTTTATGAGCCCGAAGAACTTTATGAAGAATTAGAAAGTGTTGGTTTTAAAATTGTTGATAAACCAGAGCCGTGTTTGGAAATTCCTGTTGTTGTGGAAAAATTATTTTTGAGAACCTGGAAAATTTAAAATATTGGGATGTTGTTAATGTGAAAACCTTGAGGATATGATGATTAACACAAAAACTGAGAGGTGATTATGTTATTTAGATGAAGAAATTTACTAAGTTCGAAAGTCCTGAATTTTTTGAGATTATTTTATTGAGATGTTGAGAAACTATTCGAAATTCACTCGCTCCGAAGTCGCTCGATATGGTAGGTTGTTAAAATAAAAAGACTAAAGTAAAATGGTGGCCAAAACTGATTTTACTAAATTAATAATTATACTGAATTGAGCTTTGCTTGGAAATTGGCGAGCTGTAGCTCGCGGTTTAATAAATTGATAAGCCTGAAAAACCCTTAACACATGGAGAAACTATTAATTAGCTGTTGAAATGATTTTAATAAATTAATTGATGATATTATTTCTGAAAGAAGTAAAGTTTTTTTAATGTAGAATATTAATATGGAATATTTTTAATTTTGTAAATACTTAAATTTAATTTTATTTTCCAAGCCTTTCCATGAATTTTTTTATGAATTTTTCGTGCTCGTTTTTCTTTTTGTATTCAGTTATTTTGAACGCGCTTGTTTTGTCTTTTGTTATTTTTTCAGCTTTGACATCTGAGCTTAGAGTTGTTCTTATTTCTTCGCTGAGAAGGATTTCTTTTTCTGACATTGATGCGATTTTTTTTATCCTTGTCATTAAGTCGCTGAATGGTGTGAACTGGAATGGGACTGCTTTTGCAACGATTTGACCTTTGCCTATGGAAATCCCGTAACTGATTTTTTGTTTGAAAAGCTTGTTGTTGTAGTCGAGAATTTCTTTTATTTTTCTTGCAACTTCTACTGCTTTTTTTTCATTTTTGAAAGTTTTTGTTTTCATGGCTGATAATATGAAAAATATGTTTTCCTGATTTTCGTAAATCATTATTTTTTTGTTTTCAGCTATTTTGTTTATTTTCGATAGGTTTTCTTTTATAATTTCTTTGTTTGCGCAGACATCTTCAAAGTTTTTTATTTTTAGGCAGATTAAAACTGCGTTTTGTTTTTCTCCTTTGATTGACAATGCAAGCGTTGCAGTGGTTTTTACTAATGAAATTTTATTTAGTTTTTTCACTGAGATTTCTTTTTTTTCAGTTGGGTGTTTTCTTCTGTAAATTTTTCCGACGAAACTTCTTTTGAATCCTTTTCGGTAAACAGAGGTTACCATGAATCCTAAAATTCCTATGACAAAAATCCATATTAGGGGGTGTCTCGTTAAGATGCTTCCCTGAGTGGCTTTTTTCACATCTATGGCTTTTCCGGTTAACGCTACGTTTTCTGTGATTTTTTCTTCGTCGGTTATTACCTCAATTTCGTATTCTCCATCTGGTGCGCTGAGCTTGTAAGTTTCTTCTTTGCCGACTTCTAAGCAAACAGGGATCTCCTGTATTTCTGATCCTATTTTTACAACTATGGTTTTGTTGCAGTAGATTGTGTTGCCGAAATTTGAAACTATTAGTGTGTTGTTGACAATTTTTGTTTTTGCACTGATTTTTTCTAGGATCGAAAATTGCGAGCTGGCGGAAATTCCCTGCGTTTCTGCTTCAATTGTGAAATTTGATACGGGTGTGGAAGATTCTGTAGGGAATTCAAAAATCTCTCCAGTGTTTATTTCGACTTGCTCGACGACTGAATTTTTGCTGTTTTTTATTTTTATCTTTGTAATTGAGTTTATATTTTCTTGAGTTTGGTCTTTTAAGATTATTGTGATTTTTGCAAGTTCGCCTGGAATTATTTTGGAGTTTTCTAGATTTATATCGATGCTGATGGGAAGCTGTTTTATTGTGAACAACACTGACGAACTTCCGTGGTTTGTGATTTCTCCCTGGGAGTCTTTTTCGTAAATGTTTAAATCAGCTATGTAGTTTTCTGCTTTCATGTCTTGAGGTAAAGAAATGTTTATTTTGAAAAATCCGTTGTTTATGGTTTCAGTTTGCTGCAAGTAAGACGAATTGGTGTTGTTTGCGGTTTCTGAGAAAATTTCTACTTTGACAAATCCGTTAATTTCCGCCCCGCTTTTTTTGGTTGCGCCCCCTTTGATTATTAAGTTTTCTTGAGGGAACAACGACGGAGTTTCAACTTCTTGGTGAATGTTTATTGTTTCTGAAATTTCAAATTCATTTGTGACAATATACTCTTCTCCGAGAATTGCTTTTATTACACAATTTCCTTTAAGTTCGTTGATCAAAGTTTTTGATAAGATTAGTGACGGGTTTAGCTTGATTTCTTGACCTGTTGAAAGAGCGACGCCATTTTTATAAAAGTTCAGTTGGTGACCTTCGCAGATTAAATCCATTTGAAAAATTTCTGTTATCGGTGCTGTTGATTTTATCGTTATTGGAACTGAGATTATTTCTCCCAAATTGTAAAGTTCTTTTGGTTGTTTTATTATGATTTCAGCAGAAGCTAACGAGGTTATGAACAACACAAACGCTAATATGGCCAGCACTTTTTTCATTTTAAAATTAATGATAATATATTTATAAATATTTGTGGATTAGTTAACTTAATAAATATTGGATTGTTTTCAAGGGCATGAAAAAAGAGATTGTGACTCCTTGGAAAGTTGAAGGCGAGATTAACTATAATCGGCTTGTTAGGGAGTTTGGTGTTGAGAAAATTGGAGGGGTTTTGTTGAAGAGAATTGGGAAGCATGCGCGGGGTTTGCATTTTATGTTGAGGCGGAGGGTGTTTTTTTCGCATCGTGATTTGAAATGGATTTTGGATGAGTATGAAAAAAAGAACAGGTTTTTTTTGTATACGGGAAGGGCGCCGTCTGGGCCTGTGCATTTGGGGCATTTGGTTCCGTGGATTTTTGCGAAGTGGTTGCAGGATCAATTTAATGTTGAATTGTGGTTTCAGTTTCCTGACGAGGAGAAATTTTTGTTTAAGAAATATCTTGAGTTTGAAGATGTTGAAAAATGGATGAATGAAAATATGCTTGATGTGATTGCGTTGGGGTTTGACCCTAAGAAGACTCATTTTCTTGTTGACACAAAGCACGCTGGCTTGATGTATAAGCAGGCTTGCAGGGTTGCGAAGAAGATTACTTTTTCAATGGTGAAGTCGAGTTTTGGTTTGAATGAGAGTTCTAATCTTGGACAGATTTTTTATACGTCGATGCAGGCTGTTCCCGCTTTTTTGCCTTCAGTGATTAAGGGAAAGAATATTCCTTGTTTGATTCCTTTAGGTTTTGATCAGGATCCTCATTTTCGTTTGACTCGGGATGTTATAAATAAACTTGGTTATCACAAACCGGCGATAATTCACGGGAAGTTTCTTCCGCCTTTGTCAGGTGTTAAGGGAAAGACAAGTTCTTCTTCTAATGAGAACGAGGTTATTTTTACGACTGATTCGCCCGAAACTGTGAAACACAAAATTAATAAATATACGTTTTCGGGAGGGCAGGAAACTTTGGAGCTTCATCGGAAAAAGGGGGGGAATCCTGATGCTGATGTTTCGTTTCAATATTTGAAAATGCTTTTAGAACCGGATGATAAAAAGCTTGATGAAATTTATCGGCTTTATAAACAGGGGGAAATGACTACTGGAGAGCTGAAGAAAATTGTGATTGAAAAGATTAATAATTTTTTGAAAGAGCATCAGAAAAAGAGGAAGCTTGCGAGGAAAAAAGTTGGGAGGTTTGTTTTTAAGAACTTTTAGAATTTGTTTTTTTAGGTTTTTTGTAGAACTTGTGTATTAATTCTGTTTTCGGAATTTTTATTTCTTTAAGTTCGTATCTCCACGAAGGGCTGGCGAGTTGAGGATTGACGTAATGTGTGCCACCCTCTAGAGGGTCTTTGTATCTTCCTGAAAGAACCCCTTGGGCGACGTCATAACATTTTTCCCAAATTCTTTTTGTGACTTCATATTCATCTAATTCTAGAGTTATAATTTTTTCATTTGTTTTATTAAAAAAGGAATATTGGTTTGGTGCGAGAATAATTTGTTTTAGTGGGGTTTCATTTTTGCGGGATTTTTGTCTATTGATCGCGGTATGGGCAATTGCTATTTGTTCAATTTTTGAACAGCTTCTTGCTTCCCCGTAAATCATTGTCGTTAATAGGGTTGTGTCATCTACTGAATTTGGGTCAAAAGTTACCTCTAAACTCTTTTGTGTTTTGCAAATATAAACTGGTTTTGGTTTTTTTTCCAACCTATATGGGGCTGGTTCTTTGCTTTGCAAAATATTTTTGTCTGGTTGGTTTGAAGCAGGAGTCAAAGCTAGTAAAAGTCCTATTGTGTATTTTGTGATTTTTAAAAAGGGCATTTTTATTTAGGTATTTTTAGTTTTCATTACATCAACGGCGAGGATACCCAAGTTTTCA
>CAYQQA010000058.1:0-4964 GCA_964419805.1 Candidatus Woesearchaeota archaeon | reverse complement strand
TTATTATAGATTTTGGAAGATTGTAAAACAAATCTTTTTCCAAACAAAGAAGTGGTTCTTTGGGTCTATCATGTGGGCTAATTTGAGCAGCACTTCTAATCAAATCATAAATTCCCCCTCCAACTAAATAAACTAAGCCTAAATTCAAAATATTCGGCTCGCCTGTACTTCCGATGTTATAAGCTCCAGCTAATTTTGCTAAACCAGTAAGGAGAGGAAATGCTCTGCTATTAGATAATCTATTCCCAAATCCATAAAGTCTTTCATTTAAACTTGTATTATCTTTCATTTTCTTATTGACTTATTATTTATTTAATAGTAGTAACGTTAAAGAGGTTATATTTTCTTGGTTCAATAATAATTAAACCAAAAGGTTTAAAAATAAAAATAAACTGATTAGTTTAATGGGAATAGAAATAACTCTACCATGGGCAAAAAAAGGAAGTGTTGAAGATCTAGTGTTTACTATATTAACTAAAGAGTATCCTTTAAGATTAATTGATTTAATGAATTTTATAAGAAAAAGATACGGAAAACAAGTAACTTTTCAAGCAGTAAGAAAAACTGTCCTGCAACTCATTGAAAAACAAGTACTAATTCAAGAAAAGCAGAGATATTTAATTAATAAAGAATGGGTTTTAAAGAGTAAGAAGTTAATTGATAACCTATATGAAGAATTAACAAAAGAAAAACCAAAAGAAAAAACAGTAGAATCAATTAAAGGGGAAATATCTGTTTTTACATTTAATTCAATTAATGAATTAATGGGCTTTTGGCAAAATTTAATAGACGATTGGTATAAAAGTTACAAAAGAGGTTCATATGGAATAAATTGTTATCAAGCAGCACATATTTGGGAAAGTCTTTTGCTTCCAGAAGATGAAAAAAAAGTAATGAACCAATTAAAAAAGAAGAGGATAAAGTCTTATGCCCTAACAACAGGAAACACACCTTAAGATAGACAATCAGCAAAATTCTATGATAAATTAGGAATCAAACTTAAAGTAATTCCTTCATCTTCAACTTTTGACAAGTCTTATTATGTTGCAACTTACGGAGATCTAGTAGTTCAGACACAATATCCTAAAGAAATTGTTAAGTTGTTAGATGATTTTTATAAAAAAAATAAATCCATTAAGGACGTTGATCTTATAGAACTCTCAAATATAGTTAATAAAAAAGTAAAATGCAAATTAACTGTTATTAAGGATTTAGCCATGGCAAAACAGATTAATAAATATATATTGGATCAAATAAATTGAAAAGATAATTATTTATAAACAAAGAGTTTTCTTTTAAGATAGGTAAGAAAACATATTTGGAGAAAAGAAAGTAGTTACAGAGGTTATAGATTTTTTGAGGATTTGAGGGAGAAGTTAGGGGGGAACACATATGATAATAAGACGAGCGAAAACAGAGGATGCATCTAAAATAGAAAGCATAGCAAGAGCTATAGAATTAAATAAAAAATCTCCACAAAAAGGAGGATTTCTTTTTTATGTTCAAGATAAAAAAGGTTATGAAAAAAGAATTTCAAAAACACCTTATTTTTATGTAGCCGAAGATAATGGAAATGTTATTGGATTTTTAATGTGTTATGATGACAACATATTAAGAAACCTTTCTAATGATCTATCTTATAAGGATGGAACTTCTAAATTTCTATTAGGGCAAAAAACATCTTTTATTTTTGGAGATCAAATAGGAGTTAGAGAGAACATGAATCATAAGGGAATAGGAAATAAATTAATGGAAAGACTTTTTAAAGATATGAAAAAAGATAAAATAGATACTATGTATGTTGAAATATTGCACAAACCAGTGAGAAATGAAGCCTCTATAAAATTTAGTGAGAAATTAGGATTTAATTTAGAAACAGAAGCCACAAATAGCGATGGTTCTATATGGGGGATTTATAAATTAAAAATGACATCCTCTTCAGGCTAAAGCCCGAAGTTTCCGATTACTGATTCCTTACATAGTTCACAACAATATCTAATTGAGTGTAACCTACTGTTGAAGCAAAACTTCCCCTGCTCCACAAATGTCCTCGAGGATATCTCTTTCTAAAAACAGGAACTAACTTAAACAAATTATAAAAATTTAACAAATTTATTTTTCTTATCAACCAAAATATTTTTTGCTTTTATTGGTTTATCTGTAAGTTCAAAACCCATAATTATAATTTCCTCTCCTTTTTTTATTAAGTGTGCTGATGCTCCATTCATACAAATAATCCCAGAGTCTCTTTGACCAATAATAACATAGGTTTCTAATCTTGCCCCAGTAGTATTGCTTACCACCAGCACTTTTTCTCCCTTAAAAAATCCTACTTTTTCTATTAAATCTTCATCTATTGTTATACTCCCAACATAATTTAGGTTAGCCTCTGTTACAGTAGCTTTATGGATTTTTGATCTTAATACAAATCTCATGGAGATATAATGGAATTATTGTATAAAAAACTACTTCTTTGCTATTTTCCATAATTCATCAAAGGTTTTTCTAAAAGAATCGGCTATTACTTTTGACGTAATAATTACGGCAATAGGGGTTTCTTTAAATTCTGCAATAAGAATGTTATCTCCAAAGATTAAAGGACCAGGAGGGCAAAATCCGGGAACAAATCTATATTTTGGCTTTCCAAATTTTGGGTAAAAACCATAACTCTCAACTTGCTTTCTCGCAGATGCATTTAAAATTATTTTTATATTATATTTTTTTATACATCTTTTCTTTTGATATTCTCTGAAAAATTTCTTTGTTTCTTCTGTAAATTGCTCTTCAAATCCCATACCAAATGCAATATACTCTCCTCCTTTTGGTAATACTTCAAGAACTTTATTAAAAGCAAAATAAATTCCTTTCCAACCTAAATAAACCTGTGCTTCTTGTTTATTTTTTACAGACTTCTTTTTTAATAAAGGTAATATCCCCTCAATTTTCTTTTTTTTATCATTTATATATTCAACAAGATTTTCTGGAGAAGTTGCAAAAAAATATTTTATTTTTCCTTTTAAAATAAATGTTGCCAAACCATTTTTTACTAATCGCACCAAGGAGTTATATACAACAGAGCTATGAACCCCTGATCTTTTGATTATCTCTCCTGTTTTTGATTCTCCTAACTCAAGTAAAGCTATATATACTTTAATTTGAGCGTTTGTCATTCCAAGCCCTTCCAAAATACTTGTATCAAATTCCATAGTTAAAATTAAAGGATTACCTTATATAAAGTTTTCTATTGCTCACCGTAAAAGGAGAGCAAATATTTATTAATAAATTATAATCACATTTTAATATAAGATAATTAAATTATTGAAGTTGCAATGGAAAAAGGAAAGACAATTAAAGTTGAGGGGAAAAATTTAGAAATAGTACGTGATTTGCGACCATATGATCATACTAAAATAGGTTCTTATGCAATAGAATCAATTGAAAACAAAGTTGAATATCTTAATCTTGGGATCAAGGAAGTAATAATTCCAAATTGGAAAATTGATACAGGGGAACCAGAGCTTAGAGATGTTAAATCAATTTATCTTACTCCTCAAAATGGTTTTGGGAATAACTATGCATTAAACTTTATTACCAGAGAAGGGGATAAAAATAATCTTGACATCGGAACAAAAGTTGGTGCAGTTATTATATCTTATAAATATCAGTGGTATAAAGGAGAATGGGAAGATTCTTCTTGGTGGCCAACCCCCAAGAGATTTTGGTATCCCACAGATCAAAAACATGAAATTTATCTTTATGGAGTTATACTCAATAATAAACTTATTTATGAATTTCCAAGAGATTCACCAAAATATGAATCAACAAAAAAGTTTGCTAGTACTTTTTTAGAGAGAATGCAAAGAGGACCTATTAGAGAAGGATTTCTCCCCCAGGATGTAAGAGGTTTTGTAAGAAAATTTCCAGAAGCATCAAGGTTGCTTTCTACCCTCAACAAGTAATGTTCAATAAGAAAGATTTCCTAATTTTTTATCTAACATTTAAAAAGTTTATCTCTTAGCTATTTTCCATAATTCAAGAAAAAATTTCTTGTACTGTTCTGATATTTGTTTAGAAACAATCTCTATAGCAGTAGGTCTTTCGCCCCAAACCCAATTGATAACCCTATCATCAATCACCATTAATCCTAAAGGAAGATTAATGCTCATAAACCTACATTTTAAATTTTTTATATTTGAATAATTTTTTTTAAATTCTTTTTTGATAGAGATATGAGCAATAAGTTTATCTTCAACTTTCTTCTCAGCCAAATTCATATGGATTTGTCTCAAAAAGGTAGATGCAGTTTCCGAGAAGAGATACTCTTCTTTAAATACAAAGGCATAATAATAACTTTTTTTATGAAGTTCTTCTAAAAGTACGTTAAACATGAATTTAATCGCTTTGTAACCTTCATAAACTATTGCTGTTTGGGGGCACATAGAAAATTTTTGTTTTTCTTGTAATTTTGGTAGAATTTCTTTAAACTGTACTTCTTTTTCTTTTATCATAGCCATTATCTGTTTTGGGTCTTGTGCTTGAAAGAATTTAGTCTTTGATTTAATAATATAGTTAACTAATCCTTTATCAATTAGTTTCTCTAAAGTTTGGTAAACTTTAGAGTGCTGTATTTTTGTCTTTGAAGCTATTGGGCCAACAGTTGATTGACCTAATTCAAGAAGAGCTAGATAAATTTTTATTTCCCTCTCCGAGAACCCCAGTGACTTAAAAACTTCTTCCATACAAATTCTTAATACTTTTTGTTTTTTAAATTTATCTGTTTATACCTCCAAAGGGGGTAAATAATTAATATAAATTAATTTTAGTCTGTTGTATGTACTTAAAATGGCTAAACAATTAAAATTAAAACTGATCCAACTATGTGGTAGGCAAGATGGTTTGGGAAGAAAGTTAGAACAAAAAATTGATGTTAGTTCAAAGCCCCCCATAAATCAAGATGAAAAACC
>CAYQQA010000057.1:0-5095 GCA_964419805.1 Candidatus Woesearchaeota archaeon | reverse complement strand
TATTTGTCTCATCCTTACTTTAATTTATTTGAGAATAACTAATTTTCGGTTTTAATAATTAAACTCCGGACAACGCCTGATTACAACAATAATTAAAAACTAAAAAAATCTTAGCATTAAATGAGAGATAATCTTGATGAGGCAGGAGAATGTTTGGGTATGGGGGAGATTTCAAGAGGACTAATAAGATTTTTATCTGCTAAACAAAGTGAAATAACTCTTTCTGAGGATTACACTGACCCCATAAAAAAATCTTTGGATTTTCTGAATAGGGTTGAATCCTATATTGAAGAGTTAGATAAGCCAACTATGTCAAGTTTTGGTCTTCTCAATAAAGCTGAAAAAGGGTTTTGCAGAACAATATTTCTTAGGAAGTAATAGTCCATTACAAGAATTAAGGCCAATATTAACCAAAATAAAGCACAGGTCACAGGTCACAAATCAAGAAATAGAAACACTCATGGGCTTTTATGATAGTAAGTTAGAATATGTTCTAAATAGGCATGAAGAGTTAATTCCCACTTACTAAAAAATCAGGTATTTGTTTCTTTAGCTTATTTTAAGGTAAAATTAGCTTATTTTTTAGGGGTAGGTTGTTTATATACAAGTAATGGATATTAAAACATATAAAAATATTTAAAGAGAAGGTTTTATTTGATTATATGGCAGATATTAAAGAAAGCCACGATAAAATAGAATTTGCTAAAGGACAATCAAAGATTTCTGTGTTAGGCGCATTTACTGTAAGAGAGGGTGAAAAAGCAGTGCAAATGCGTTTTGGAAAGAAAGTTAGTGAACACAAACCAGGAATAGGATTGGGTTTACCAGGTATCTCAGAAATTCAAACAATAAGTACAAGACCCCTTTCTTATGAAATGCCTTCACTTAATATATTAACAAATAACGGAGAGAACTCATTTATCCCTATCCCTCTTGAATTTAACACAAACTTAATTTTTAGAATTACTAATGCTGATTCTTTAATGAAAACAGCTCCTGAAGGGGGACATCTAGAAACAATAGTAAATGGATTCTTAACACAAAAAATTGCTAGTGATGTTTTTAACAGAAGTGGCATAAAGGAAGTTTTAGGGCAAAGAGAGGTTATATCTGATTCTGTAACAAACTATCTTCAAAAACGTATTGAACCTTGGGGGATAAGTATTGATTATGTTTTATTTAAAGACATAAAAATCCCTCATATTTTCACAGAAAAAGCAAAAGAACTTTATGTTTTAGATATGCAAAAAGGAATAGAAAAAGATAAAGCTGAAATATACTCAACAAGAGCAAGCACTAGGATTGAAGCAATGGATAAATTCTATTCAACAATAGGCAAATTATCAGAACTTTGTGATTCAAAAGATCGTTGGATGGTCTTATTCAATTTTATTTCAGAGGACGGAAGAGAGACACCTTTTTCAAGAATATTTGAAACAGCAATGGAAGGGAGACGCCAAGGAGTGATGGCTAGAAACATAGCAGGAGAAATAGAAACAGATCCTAGTTTTCCTTATAGTGTTGAAGCTTTGAGAGATGTGTATAAAACTGTAAAACCTAGATATTTCTTAGGAGGAGAAGGAATAGGTTCCATTAGTGATATATATGAACGAGAAAAAAAAATAATGGCAAAATTATATCCTTCTAAAAGTGAAAAGTGAAAAGTGAAAAATTAGGAGAAGATTTATTGTCTGGTGCAAATCTAAGAGTTATTACTCCAATGATTAAACCAAAAGGCTTGCAGAATAAAGTGATAATGCTCACAGAGAGAATGAAGGGAACGGGAGCCGATATTTTTAGATTAAAAGATGCTCAGAGAAGTAAAGATGATTTTTATGAAGAACCGTATGCAAATATAAGAAAAGCCCTTCAAAAAATGGGGAATAATAAGTATAGATCTTTATTTGGAATAAATGTATATGAAAAAGATAGAGATTTAAGTGATTGGCAAGGACCTTGTAAGGATATTTGGGGAAATTCCTGTTATACTGAATGGATAATGAAAAATCTAGATTTTGAAGTTGGAAGCCCCATTTTAGAATACAGGCCTTTTGAAGTTAATTTCCAAGAGGATAATCCTATTAGTGATGTTCAAGCTAAAGATCTTTTAAATAATAAAGTTTATAAAAGTGAAAGAAATAATTTTATTGAACTTGGTGGAGTAACAAGTGTTGGGCATAAATCATTTAAAGGAAAAACTAGTATTCCTTTTCTTATTGATACTGCAAGAAAATTAAAACAATATTCAGATCAAATTCCAGAAGAAGCAATTATAAAAGTTAGTGTTAATCCAACTTCTAATACTTGGTTTGTTCCATTATTCATTGTTCCAATAATAAATTCAAAAAAAGCTATTTATTGGGACGGGGATAGAAAAGAACAGGGAATTTATTATGATTTTGGAGAGTGGCCTAAATTTTACTATAAACACACTGTTGCTTTCAAAGAATTGGGTGCGTTGGTTTTTAATGGATATTCAGGAAAACTTTTTGATTCTCAAATGAATAATTGGTATTTTGATGAAGAAAATAAGTCTTCTATGGTTTCTGATTACAAAATAGAGCGGTTTAAAAAAAATATGTTGGAGACTAAACGTGGATTTCGTAATAGAATAGGGAATATACAAAAAAATGATCTTCAAGGTTATTCTACATATGATGCAAGACTGTTAACAATAGAAAGAGAGCTTGTAATAGGATTATAAAATCATTTAACTCATATTTTTATGTTCTGGAAACAAGCAAAAGACTAAACAACCTCTCCCTGGCTAATTAAAGAATTTTATAAGGGAAAATCTCTAAAGAAACTATGCCTGATTGTTTAGTTAAGTTTATAAGGATTAATTTGCTTTCTCCACAATGGAAGAAAAATGGAGTAAGTTAGCAATAACTTCATTTATATTGTCTTTATTACCTATTTTACTTATTTTAATAAATCTTTTTTATTCTTTGATAACCATGGATTCTAGCGATAAGGGATTAATGATGATTATTTTACTCTTGATTTTTGTTGCCTTTGGCCCTATTGCCTACATCCTATCCATAATATTTTCCATTATTAGCTTAAAATCAATAAAAAAATATGGATTTAGGGGTAAAATTTTTGCTTGGGTAGCTTTGATAATCTCTATTCTTGTTCTTGTTTTATTTGCTATTTTTGTTGGCGGAGATTTCTTTAAGCTTTGGGGTGGAGATTTTGAAATGGGCCATTAATTTTTCCAAAACAAAAAACCAGATGATTTTGACTAACTAAACAATCACATGATTTTAAGGCAAAATAAACAAATGCCCGATTGTTTGGTTAGATTCATAAATAACATTTAGTTATTAGCAATATGAAAAAGGGGAAAATGCTTAAAAGTAAAAATAATAAACTTAAAGGGTTAAAGGGCTGGTTGAGTTTGGTTACAGTCACTCTTGTTTTACTTCTTTCTCCCATATTTTTTATCTGCCCTCGTCCAGATTATGAATATAATCTTAGGGGGGGAGGGGTTTTTCTGTAGTACTTTGGCTAAGCCTTTCTTTTGTTTTTAGTGTTTTGTTTGGATATTGTTTAAATCTTGAACTTAAGCATAAAAAAGAATTTCCTACTTGGTTTATATTTTTTTTATGGGTAGCTTCGATATTTGGTCTAATTATTAGTCAAATACAAAAATCTGGCTTTAGTACTACCCCTTTTAGTTTTATGTGGACAAATAATTTGGACCTTGTATTTTATAAAATCTAAGAGAGTAAAAAATACTTTTGTAAAATAAAAAATCAGGTATTTGTTTATTTTGAGTAAAAATCATCTGGTTGTTTGTTTTTTAGACCAATGTACGTTGTCTTTGTAAAAATCTTTTTGCCCTGTTTATTTTATATTTAACTCCAGAATCTAAATCTTTTTCAACTAAATTTTCTAGATAGAGCATATTTTCTAAAATAATTTAAATAGACTTTTATTTGTTATATTATGGAAAAGAAAATCAGAGCTTATGATATTTTGGGAGACATTGCGATTGTGAAGTTTCCACGTGATTGGAGTTTGCACGAGAAGAAAAAGTTTGGTGAGAGGATTTTGGTGAGGAATAATTCTGTGAAAACGGTTTTGGAGAAGACTGGGAAATTTAAGGGACGGCTTAGGAAACAGGAGACGCGGTTTTTGTGCGGTGTGAAAAATAAAGAAGTTGTTTACAAAGAGAACGGTTGTGTTTTTAGATTTCATGTTGATGGGACTTATTTTTCTCCGAGGCTGAGCAATGAGAGGAAGGAAGTTGCGTCTTTGATTAAAAATGGCGAGGATGTTTTTGTGATGTTTGCCGGCGTGGCGCCTTTTTCAATTGTGGTTGCGAAAAATTCTCGGGCAGGCAAGGTTTACAACAATGAGATAAATCGAGTTGCGAATAAATACGCGCGGCTTAACGTTGAGTTGAATAAAGTTAGGAACAAGATTGAGTTTTTGGATGGTGATGTTAAGAGGGTTGTTGAGAAATTGAAGAAAAAGTTTGATGTGATTGTTATGCCGAGACCACAGTTAAAAAATAGTTTTTTAGAACAGGCTTTTGCGGTTTCGAAAAAAGGGACGCGAATTTTTTATTATGATTTTTGTGAAGTTGGAAAGGAAAAAGAAATTGTTGAAAAAGTTAAAACTGAAGCGAAGAAATCTGGAAAGAAAGTTAAGATTTTGAAAGTTCAAAAAGCCGGAGAGGTTGCGCCTTACAGACTGAGGGTCAGGGTTGATTTTGGGGTTTTATAGGATTGATGGGAGAACCACTATTCCATTATCAGAAAAAGTTGATCTTAATTTGTATTTTTCTAATTCAGAATTTTCTAATCTACCTGTTTTTTCCACAAGTCCTCTGCCTGGACATTTAAATTGAGTGTCATTTTCTTCGGCGGATAGGAATGAATCTTTGATTTTTATCGAGTAGTATGGGCAGTTAGTTCCCACTGGGCAAGTTACTAATTTTTCTTTTTCTGAAGCTGAGTAATCGGATGCTATATCTCCTGAGTAAGCTTCGCATTTTTCCATGTTAGTTTTTTGGGTCATGAGTTTAAAAACTTATTTGTTTTAGTTTGGAGAATTAGAATTCCTTCTCCTTCGACACAGTGGTTGG
>CAYQQA010000056.1:441-5132 GCA_964419805.1 Candidatus Woesearchaeota archaeon | reverse complement strand
TCTTCTAGGAATAAACATTTCATATCCTTCATCGTAATGTCTTGCCATTATAAAAAGGAATAGAGAAACCTGTATAAAAATCTTCTTAAAATTAAATCAGAAAAATTTGGGCGAAGCCTTTTATCCTCTGTTAGAAAAAGTGCGAAGCATTTTTTGAGTTTTCGTTGGTCGGATAAAAGAAGTTTTTCTGCTTGACGAAGTCAAGACAAAATGTGCGAAGCACCAAGGCGGCTCACTTTTTTATTTACAACAATTTCTGCATTTTAGGGGCGGGTGGTCGGGGGTTTTAAAGTGTCCTCTTTACTAACTTTTTTACTCTTTATCTTTGACTCACGATTGAGTTGAACATCTATTACGTCTACTTGGAAAGGATACTTAATCTTTACTCAAGAGTACAAACACACCTTTAAATAAAATATTGAGTAAAAAGTTCCCATATGGATTATCTTAAAGAAGTAAAAGATAGATGTATTCTTAAGGGATTTAGTAAGGAAACAATCAAATCTTACTCATATATTGTAGAAAAATTTCTATCCTTTATCTATAAAAGTAGACTTAATCTGAACAATGAAGCAGTTAAGTCTTATTTGCTATCTCGAGATGTGGGTATAAACACCTCTCGTCTCCAATATGCGGCTCTGAGCTTTTTCTTTAGAGATATCTTGAACAAACCTTTTACTTTCGAACAAGTACCAATAAAGAAAAAAGAAAAAATTCTTCCTAAAGTTATTTCAAAAGAAAAAATAAAAGAGATGATTGAAAAAACAGAAAATCTTAAACACAGACTTATAATCAAACTCTTGTATTCTTCTGGTTTACGCCTGCAGGAACTTATTGATTTAAAACGAAAAGATCTTGATTTTGAACAAGGACTTCTTTATGTAAGGAAAGGGAAGGGGAAAAAAGATAGAGTAACCTTAATTTCAGATTCACTTAAACTTGATCTCTTGAAATACTATAGTATTAATCAATTTAAAACAGAATATATTTTTGAAGGAAGAAAAGCAAAATACACAAAAAAATCAGTCCAAAAGGTTCTTGATTTAATTGGCAAAAAAATTGGTATAAAAGTAACACCACACATGTTAAGGCATTCCTTTGCAACACATCTTCTTGAAGCTGGAACTGATATTCGTCATATTCAAAAACTTCTCGGTCATTCTGATTTGAAAACAACCGAAATCTACACGCACATCTCAAACAAAGATTTATCCAATATTAAATCTCCATTAGATAAGCTATAAAAACCTAGATTCTTAATCTAACTCATGGTGAATTACTTTTCTTTTGGATTTAAAAATTTACGTAGAAGAGGAATTAGGAGTTGGTTAACTCTTTTAGGAATTTTTATAGGGATTACCGCAGTTATTTCGTTGATTTCTTTGGGAAGCGGGTTGAAAGAAGCTGTGAACGCGCAGTTCGGTGTCGAGTCAACACAGATAATAACAATTCGGGCAGGAGGTGTCAACGGCTTTGGTCCGCCGGGTTCAGGTGCAGTTAACCCTATAACAAAACAAGATGCGGAAGCAATTGAAAAGTTAAGTGCTATAGAAGTCGCAATTCCGAGAAACATCGAATCAGGAAAAATGGAATTCAACGACATTGTGGCTTTTGGATACGCAGCTTCGATAATTGAAGGCAGAGAAGATAAAATTTACAACCTAATTGACGTAAAAGCAGAACAGGGAAGTTTAATGAAAGGAAACGAACTTGGAAAAGTAATGCTCGGGCACAACTTGGGTTATGAAGAATCAAATCCGTTTGAGAGAGACATCACGCCGGGCAGAACAGTTTTAATCAACGATGAAAAATTTGAGGTTTCGGCAATACTTGAAAAAAAAGGGAGTTTGATTTTAGACAATGTTGTTTGGATATGGGACAAAGACATGCAAGATCTTTATGGTTACGGAGATGATGTGAGTTTAATCGCGGCTGAAGTAAAGTCAAAAGATTTAATTGACAAAGCGGCTGAAGACATTGAAAAACTTTTAAGAAAAAGAAGAGATGTTAAAGTTGGTGAAGAAGATTTTGAAGTGTCAACTCCTGAAGCAACCTTAGAAGACGTTAATTCAATTCTTAATGCTATTCAGATTTTCATTGTAATAATCGCGAGTATTTCAATTGTCGTCGGGGCTATAGGGATCATTAACACGATGACCACATCTGTTCTAGAACGAAGAAAGGAAATCGGAATAATGAAAGCAATCGGCGCGAAAAACAAGCACATCTTTTATCAATTCTTTGTCGAATCGGGATTATTGGGTTTGGTCGGCGGTATCTTAGGAATTTTATTCGGACTATCTATAGGGTACTTAGGAGTTTCAGCGCTGAATAATTTCTTAGGCTCTGAAGCAGTATTAACACTCAACATTCCGTTAATAATTTTCTCACTCATTGGAAGTTTTACAATCGGCGCTGTTGCAGGAATAACCCCTGCATTAAGAGCAGCGAACCAAAATCCGGTTGATGCTTTGAGAGGATGAAATGAAAAAAGAATTTTGGAAAGATTGGAAGAGAAAAACCAAACTAGAGGAAGCGGGTATCCAATCTCTTAAATCTGCTAAAAAAATAATTTTAAAGGAGATTCCAAAAAAAGAAATAATCGCAATCTATGTCAAAGGAAGTTTTGTAAGAAGGGAAATGAATAGAAAGAGTGATGTTGATACTGTGACTGTTCTAAGGACAAGTAAACATCTTCCAAAAATAAAAATATTGGAAGAAAATTATAGAAAAGAATTCAAACCCCAGATACAACTTGTAGCTTATTCACTATGGGAGCTGAAAACTGGGAAAAAGAGTAAGACAAGGAAAAAACTAAGTGCTTCTACAAGTAGATTTGTAAAACATATTCCATACCATAAACTAATCTATGGCAATCCTTTGAATATGGGAGATTTGCATGTTGGTGATGATAAGGGAGCATTGAAAGGAATGATTGGTGTGTTTAGGAAATATTTCCTTCCGGGTTATAAAGCTAAAAAAATGGGTTTTTCTGAAATTGTAAAACAAGTATTTTGGTTAGTTGAAAATGAACAGAAAGCTAAAGGTAAAAAACCTCCTCACAACTGGAAAAAGTTAGCTAAAAGTATAAATGAAAAAGATCATATCATTCATGATGCATTGAGATTTAGGTTAAAACCAACTAAAGATAAAAAGAAGAGAGCCGCTTTTGTAAGGAAATTAAAAAAATATTTGGATAAAATTAAAAAATGATAGGAAAAGAAACAGTAAAATACTCGTTGAAGAATATTTGGCAGAGAAAGTCGCGGAGTTTTTTCACAATCCTCTCGATTTTTATAGGGATTACTACGATTTTCATTTTCATTTCTTTTGGATGGGGGCTTTACAACTACATAGGTGATCTTTCCTCAAGCTCAAGCGCTGACAAAATAATAGTTCAATCAAAAACTGGGTTCGGAGGATTGGATGATACATTCGGATTGAACGACGATGATTTAGAAGCAATCGAAAATACGGCCGGCGTTTTCGAAGCGTCAGGAACTTATTTCAAAGCAGCGGAAATTGAATTCAACGACGAAACCAAATACGTTTTTCTGACAGGATATGACCCCGACAAACCGTTGATAATGGATGTTTTTAGTATCGGAACAGAAGAAGGAAGAATGCTCAAAGGAAACGACAATGGAAAAATAGTCTTAGGATACAACTACTTAGTAAAAGACAAAATCTTTTCGAGAGCCGTGACTCTCAATGACAAAGTAACTGTCAACGATGTAGAATTCAAAGTCACAGGATTTCTGGAAGAAATTGGAAACCCGCAAGATGATTCACAAATTTATATTTCAAACGAAAATTTTGAAGAACTGTATCCTGAAGAAAATCTCAAATACAACTGGGTTATTGCAAGAACAAATTTAGACAGCATTGATGAAACAATTGAAAAAGTTGAAAAATCACTAAGAAAAGAAAGAAACCAAGAAGAAGGAAAAGAAGATTTCTTCGTCCAATCGTTCCAAGATTACATCGAAGGCTTCAGCGTCGCCCTTGATATCGTCATCGGATTTGTGGTTTTAATCGCGCTAATCTCAGTCCTGGTAAGTGCAATCAACACAGCAAACACAATGATAACTTCAGTTTTAGAGAGAGTCAAAGAAATTGGAATCATGAAATCTATCGGCGCAAAAAATAAAGAAATTTTTGGAATATTTTTATTCGAGTCTGCGTTCCTCGGATTCACAGCAGGAGTCATCGGCGTTTTAATCGGCTGGGGCCTGAGTTCGCTTGGTGGTGCAATCCTCAACAATTTGGGCTACGGATTTTTACAACCATATTTCAGCCCATGGCTTTTCCTAGGGTGCATCGCGTTTGCAACATTGACCGGCGGAATCTCAGGTATAATTCCTGCAATAAATGCTTCAAAAACAAATCCTGTGGATGCTTTGAGGTATGAATAATTAGAATTTGTTAGCGTGAAATAAATTTTTTTAGTGATTAAAACCCACCCTCTCCAATTTTATTCAAAATATTCTTAATCTCGTTCATAGTTTTCTGTTGCTCTTTTTTATCTGACATTCTTACAAATCTAATTAATAAATCAGAAAGCTCATCAATATTAAAAACTCTTAACTTAAATCCGCCCATAATAAAATAAAATATATATTTCTTATACTTTAGTTCCTCCAAATAAAAAATACCAAATATCTTACAACTTCGCCATGCCTCTTTTCTTC
>CAYQQA010000056.1:0-431 GCA_964419805.1 Candidatus Woesearchaeota archaeon | reverse complement strand
GTGTTTTTCTTTTTTCTTTTTCTTTCTCCTAAAAATAATCCAAATCACAAAAGCAATAACCAAAACAGCAACAACATAATACCAGCCAGAGGTTCCTTCAGCATCTCTTGCGCGGTTCATGAAATAAGAAGAATCAAAATTCACGGTTTTCTCAATGCTTCTTCTGACTCCAACTTGGTCTGTATAAATCAATTCTAAAAGTATGTCTCCATCGGAAGGAACTGCCTCGAATTCGGCGGTCGTGAACTCGTTCGAGTCCAAATCTCCAACGACATCTCTGTTCGCACCCTTGACATCAATTTTCGCCTGCTTTGGGATTTCAATCGTCAACGCCTCGACGTCAACGTCGGCAATGTTTAAAATTTCAAAAGTTATTTCAGATTCAGAGTAAGAATAATCGCTCACGAAAACTTCAAAATCCGCTCGCGCAT
>CAYQQA010000055.1:0-5197 GCA_964419805.1 Candidatus Woesearchaeota archaeon | reverse complement strand
AGAATAAGAAATTTATTTTTAAAAGGATAATTTTTGATAAAATCAAAAATAAAGTCTTGAAGAATTTTTTGGGCTTCTTTTTCAGAATTTGTGATTTTTAATTTTTTTATTGCATTCCTTAAATCAGAGCTGTCTAATCTTACATCTTTAAATTCTTTCTCGATTTTTTTGAAATTGTTGTCTTTCCAGAACCGGGCACTCCTGAAAAAGTGATGATTGACCTTTTGTTTAAAATGTTTTTATTTTTTAATTTTTTATAAATACTATTTAAAATAATTTCAAAATTATTTTTTCTGAGTTTTGGCATTTTCACCTTCTTCAAATTTTGGTTTTTCTCCAGATTTCTCATTTTGTTCTTTTGGTTTTTCTTCTTTTGGTTCTTCAACTTTTAAATCCAAGCCAAGAATTTCTTTGAACTTGTCTTTGAACATTTCTACAAAATTTCTAATTTCTTTCTTTGCTTTTATTGAAATAGTTTTTTCTTTGATTTCAAAAGGCAATTGCATTCTGAATAAAAAATCCATTAAAGCTTTTGCTTTGTCCTCGAGATTTTCAATTTTTCTTTTTACTTTTATTTTGTAGACAACATCTTTTCCTGCTAAAGGATTGTTGAAATCAACTGTGATTCTCCCGCCGGAAGATGTGAGTACTTTCCCCATTTTGCCATCGAAATTAAACGCTACGCCCGGCTGAGGATTTAAATTTTGCTTTTGAAAAACACTTATTGGCATTAGCTGGATTAACCTGGGATTTCTTTTTCCAAAAGCTTGTTCAGGAGTTAATTCAATTGTGTAATCTCCTAAATTTTTACCAATTAAAAATTCATCAATTCCTTTCAAGAACATATCTTGGCCTAATGCAAAAATGAATGGCTTTGCCTGATCTTTGTTGTAATTTGGGTTTAATTTTTTTAATTCCTCAGGCAGATTTGTGTCGAACACTCCGCCGTTTTTCAGACTGCCGATAAAATCTATTTCAATGAAATCATTTTTTGCAAGTTTTTTTTGTTCTGGCATGAAATGAAAGAGGAAAGTGGGTTTTTAAGAGTTTTGGGCTTTGGAGGATTATTTGTCCAGCGTTAACAATTTAACTTTACAAAATCCTTAACGAGATAAGACAAAAGTTTTTCAGAAATAATTAGAGATTTTGATATAATCAGAATTGTCAGGACGATAAAATACGACTATTTTCCTTTCAAATAAATTTATAAACCTTTTTCATTTTCATAAAACATGGTTGCGAAGATAATTAGTGCTACAGAGGCTAAAGTTGGAACGAACATTATGATTGATAATGCACCTTACACTGTGAAAAAAGTGGATGTTTCAAAAACAGGGAAGCACGGTCATTCAAAGGTAAGAATAGAGGCTGTGGGAATTTTAAATGATAATAAAAAAATTTTCGTTGTGCCGGGCCATGACAGATTGGAAGTTCCGATGGTGAACAAAAACAAGGCGCAGGTTTTGTCAATCGGCGAGAAGTCTGTAAGCGCTATGGATTTGGACAGTTATGAAACTCTTGAAGTTCCGTGCAGCGATGAAATTAAAAATCAGCTTGGAGAAAATTCAAATATTGAGTACTGGGAAATAAATGGCGAAAAAATTGCTAAGAGGAAATTGTGATGGGTTTAAAAGATTGTTTAATATTTAGAACTGGAGAAAAAGAGATAGTTAAAGGAAGGTTGAAAAACAAAGAGTGGGCAAAAGTTCAGTACTATTTACAAAGAGGACTTGCGTTGGAGGTTATCCCTGCAATAATTGATGGGTTCCAAGCAGAACCTGATAAACCAGCAGTAAACAACGAGGACAACGAGGAGAAATTTCACCTTTTTCCATCGGACATTTACAAAAATTTAAATTACGAATTAAACAGGATATCATTAACTTAATAAAATGGCAAAAATAGCTGAAGCGCAAAACAGGCTTTTTAAGAATGTTTTTGTATGCAAGAATTGTCAGAGGAAAATGCGATCAGATCCGTTGAAAATTCTCAAAGGAAAAGTTAAATGCAGGAAGTGCAAAAAAACTGCGTTCAGACCTTTGAAGAAAAAGTAAGATGAGTTTTATTGTTTACGATTTGATAATTTTGGGCATTTGTGCAATTGCTATCGGATCTTTTCTTTACAAGAACCGAAAAAGAATACAAAAAGAGGGATTGCTTCTTTTATACAGGACGAAGTTGGGAATAAAACTTATAAATTACGTTGGTAAAAAATTTAACAGGACGTTTAAAGTTTTAGAAGTTTTGTCGGTAGGAGTTGGTTATTTGCTCATGGTCGGAGTTGTTTGGCTTTTTTATACGATTATAAAAATTTATGTTTTCAGACCTGATGTTGTAAGCGCGATTAAAGTACCTCCGATAATGCCGTTGATTCCTTACATTGATAAAGTTGTGCCGTTTTTGCCTCCGTTTTATTTTATGTATTGGGTTATTATTTTGGCAGTGATTGCAATTTCTCACGAGTTTGCGCATGGAATTTTTATGCGAAGATACAATATTAAAATCAAGTCGACGGGGTTTGGATTTTTTCCGTTTTTCCTTCCAATTTTTCCATTGGCATTTGTCGAGCAAAATGAAAAAAGTATGATGAAGGCCAAGAACTTTGAGCAACGAGCTGTGTTGTCAGCAGGAACATTTGCAAATCTTGCCACAAGTGTTGTGTTTTTTGGCGTGTTGGCTTTGTTTTTCACAACCGCTTTTCAGCCAACAGGAATTGTTTTTGATGACTACGCTTATGATGTCATGGACATTTCTTCTATAACCAGCATTAACGGAGTTCTTGTTGCAAATCCCTCTTTCGATAACGTCATGGCTTTGGCAGAAAACGCAACTTTCAACAACATAACCTCGGGCGGGCGGGATTTTGCAGGAATCAAAGGTTATATTAACGAAGAACAAATCGCACTTTATTACGACGCGCCATTTATAAAAAATGGAGTAAACGGGGCCATTACGGAAGTTAATGGGGTTGAAACAAAAAACTTAGATGAATTTTCTGACGAGCTTTCCGAATATTCGCCGGGCGATGAAATTGAAATTGTTGCCAAAACCTCGGAAGAGGAAAAAACTTACGAGATTGTTTTGGGTGAGAGTCCTGATGATAAAAATAAAGCATGGGTAGGGATTGTTTTTTTGAATGCCGAGAGCAACGGGCTCATGGGGAAAATTTTTGCATCGCTGTCTTCTTTCAAAAAGTCTGAGATATTTTATGAATCTGGTTTGGGGGAATTTGGATGGTTTGTTTATTATCTTTTATGGTGGCTCATTATTATTAGTATTAGCGTTGCGTTAATAAACATGCTTCCAATGGGAATCTTCGACGGCGGAAGGTTCTTTTATTTAACAATTCTTGCAATCACAAAAAAAGAAAGCTGGGCGAGGAAAGGATTTAAATGGGCAACGTCGCTTTTCTTGTTTATAATTTTTCTTTTAATGATTTTATGGGTTTATGCGTTGGTTTTTTAAAAAGTTAAAATATTTCTAATTTTTAGAAATTAAGAATTAATTTCTGCATAACCAAACAAAACTCTGAACGCTTCGCACCAAATTAAAACATAATCGTAATTTTCGTAGTTTATCTCTTGTAACTCGTAGTTTTGGTTTCCAAGGTTTCCTTTTAATTCACCAAGGCTGACATAATCTTGAGCTTCTAAATCATTAGAGAAATAAACTTTTAAGTCGGGGCCGTTTGTGGTTTCAAAATTTTCAAATCTTAAATAGTTTAAATCTCCTTGTGAAATTATTTTCGCGTCTCCACTTGTTTTGTGAAAATTATCTGCGTCTTGGAAAATTCCTGAAAAAAGAACTTGGACTTCTTCATTTGAATTTTGATTTGAAATAGCTTCTTCATTAACAACTTTGTCAATAAACAAAGGAGAAAGTAAATACCATGCAATCACAAGAATCAAAACTACTGCGACAAGAATTAAAATTATTTTTATTTTTTTATCCATGGTAAAATAAAAAGATAAAAGTTTATAAAAGGTTTGGAAAATATGCTAATTAAAAAATTTACAAATGCAAACCCTCACAAATCAATAACACCTTCTTTGGTTAGGGCTGCAAATCTTACGCCGACTGGAATATTGATTAAAGCCGAGACCAGTGCCATGTGTTCTTTTCCGTCGCCGGACGCGATTGAAAGCGCGACTTCCATTCCTTCAAACTTACCTTTGAGTTTTTGTGAAAACTCTTCTCTCAGCTCTTTGATTTTCTTTGATAAATCAACTTTGATAAATTCGAAAGGCTTTTCGTGTTTGAATTGTTTTGCAAAATCGTCGCCGACAAGAATTATTTTATCCCACTCTCCGTATTTCATTAGACCAGAGACTTGCGCCCAGGTTCCTTTTCCCGAAGACAAAAGTGCTATTAGTTCCATTTCTAAAAAACAAAAAACGGGTTTTTAAGGATTGTTGTGATTTCAAAATATTGAGGTGTTAAAAACAAAATATTTATAAACCAAGATTATCTCAGAAATCTACCGATTGTACTGCATCGTTGCGGAATAGATTCTATGTTCGTGGCGCATTATGCAGGAGGTTAAAATGAACTTGAAACAAGAATTAAAAAAAGCTTTGGAAAAGCTTAGAAAAGGCAAAGAAAGAAAATTTGACCAAACAGTTGATTTAATTATTAATCTGCAAAAATTTGATGTTAAAAGAGAGTCTGTAAATGTTTTAGTGAATGTTCCTCATAAAATCAAAGACAAAAAGATTGCTGGTTTTTTTTCAGTTAAATCTCCAGAGGTTGATTCTATTACTGAATCTGAATTCAAAAAATACAACAAAAAAGAATTGAAAAAACTTGTGAAAAATTACGATTTTTTTATGGCTCAGGCGAGTTTAATGCCAAAGGTTGCTACAAGTTTTGGAAAAGTTTTGGGGCCTGCTGGAAAAATGCCGTCACTACAACTTGGAATTCTTCCAAACCCGGATAAGAAGTCCATCGAAGAATTAAAGGAAAAAATAAACAACAGCATAAAGATTAGGTGCAAAGAGGCTTCAATTAAAATTCCTGTTGGAAAACACAGCATGAAAGATGAAGAAATTATTGAAAACATTTTATCAATTTATAATCCTCTTCTTGGTGCTCTCCCAAAAGAAAAAGACAATATTAAAAATTTGGAAGTAAAATTCACAATGAGTGAACCTATAAAAATAAATTTAAAATGAATAACCCCGCCCTAAAGGGCGAGGTA
>CAYQQA010000054.1:3340-5228 GCA_964419805.1 Candidatus Woesearchaeota archaeon | reverse complement strand
AAGCAAACTAAATCCTTTAATAATGTTTTACATGCTCATGGCAGTCATTCTCCCGTCGCTGGGAATCACTTTTTTAATTATAATTTCTTCAATTCTCAACCTTGGAAGCACAGTTACAAAAATCATTTTTTTCGGAATTTTTGGTTTTGTCGTTTTCATGCAAGTAATGTTTTTAGGATTAATTAAATCAAGGAGGCCAAGTTTGTTGTAAAATGAATACATTAAAATTTTATCCTAAAAAACTCAGAGAAGCATACATCAGAGATATTAGAAATTCAAATATAAAATCAACGCCGGAAAAATTTGTGAACAACGTTTTTCTTTTTTCAATAATTTTTACAGTAATTGCTTCGACAATTTTTTTCCTCCTAAACATTCAGATGTATTTTTCTATTTTGGCTTTCTTAAGTGTGCACGTTTTTGTATTTTTTAAAATAAGTTTAAGCGCAAACGCAAGAATTAAAAAAATGGAAACGGTTTTCCCAGAAGTAATTTCACTAATGGCGAGCAATTTAAAATCGGGAATGACAATTGATAAGGCGTTCATGACATCGGCAAGACCTGAGTTCGCGCCTCTGGACGAAGAAATTCTAAAAACAGGAAAAGACATTTCAACAGGACAAGACATAATTTACGCGCTGAAAAAAATGAGTGACAGAATTAAATCTGAGAAAATTGCAAGAGTTGTCATGTTAATAATTTCAGGTCTTAAAGCAGGTGGGAATATTTCAGATCTTTTAGAACAAACTGCAGGAAACATGAAAAGCAAAGAAATCCTCGAGAAAAAATCGAGGTCAACAATTTTAATGTATGTAATTTTTATTTTCTTCGCTGTCAGCGTCGGCGCGCCAGTGCTTTTCGCTCTGAGTTCGGTTCTTGTTGAAATTGTTATAGCCCTAACTGCAAAAATTCCCGACGTCGCGAGTACGCAAATGGATCTCCCTTTCACATTCAATGAAATCAACATTTCGTTAAATTTTGTAATTTACTTTTCAATATTTTTTATAATTGTATCAGATTTTGTATCGTCAATGGTTCTCGGGCTTGTGAGAAAAGGAAACAGTAAAGAAGGTTTGAAATACTTCCTTCCGCTCCTTGGAATCAGCCTTACTTTGTTTTTTGTTGTGCGTTCTTTCCTAGCGAAAGTCTTGATGGAGGCTATTATTAATATTTGATTGGGATTAGAAAAACACCAATTTTATATACCTCAAAAACTTTTCAATGAAATGAAAAGAGGTTTTGGTAAAGGAGGCCAAGGTGCAACAGAATTTGCAATTATCTTTGGATTTGTATTGTTTTTTTTCGTCGTGTTTTTCGCTGCAATTCAGGAAAACCAAAACAGAAAAAACATTGAGAAAGATAGAATCTATCTCCAAAATGTCGCCATAAACGTCCAGAAAGAAATAAGCATCGCTTCAGGCTCGAGCGACGGCTACATTCGGGAATTCACAATACCACAAACTATTTTAGGAAGCGATTACTTCATTAACAACAGCCAAGGATACCTTCAAGTAGAACTCAATAATTACTGGCTTGTCTATGACGTTCAGGAAGTCAACGGCAGTGTCAAAAAAGGAACTAACATAATAAAAAAAGAGAATGGAACAGTTTTTATCAACTAAAAAAGCTCAGGGGTGGAGCCTGGATATAATTGTAGCAATCGTGATTTTCTTAGGGGGAATTGTAATTTTATATTTTTACGCAATAAACTATTCCGGTCAAACAACAGATAAATTAGAAGAAATGTTTTATGAAGGTGGTGTTGCGTCGGAGTTAATTTTAAGCGACAGTCAACTGGGAATTCTATCAAACGACAAAATCAATCAGACAGAACTTGATGATTTCAATTTAACTTACAGTTCCAAAAAATCATTCATTGGAATCTCTA
>CAYQQA010000054.1:0-3330 GCA_964419805.1 Candidatus Woesearchaeota archaeon | reverse complement strand
GATTTTTATTTTTACATTGACGGCTTGGAGCTCAACGGAGTACCGGTGGAGTACGTTGGCAAAAAACCTGCATCATTTGAAAGTGTTGTGAAGATAACAAGAGTTACAATTTACAAGAATAAACCTGCAAAATTCGAACTTTACATATGGGAATAAACAAAAAAGCATATTACTTTAGCATAGACGCATTTGTAGCGTTGCTTTTAATAATTGGCGTGGTGGTTTTCATAAAGCCCTCGGCAAATTCAGAAATCCATCAGGAAGAATTCGTCCATAGAGATTTAATAGATGTTTTGTCCTCGCTGAAAATAGGAGAAATGAACAACACATATGTTGAACAGTTAATCGCAAATAAAAATATAACAAATTTAAACCAATCAGTCTTAGAGCAAATCGGAGAATTTTACTCAAACAACCCGACACCTCAGCAAGCACAAGATTTAGCGATGAATGTTCTCGAAGAATTAAACTTAAGCAAAAACATAGGACTTTATTTTGAGGGGATTAAAATAATAACCTCCGGGGCTATTCCTTACTCAGAGTCAAAGGAAATTTCGACAGCGAGGCAAACAATAAGCGGGGTGCAGGCGGGTGCATCGGCAAAGGGATACGCATCAAGAGCTTTCCTATTTTCAGAAAACAAAGTTGACTACTATTACTTCGGCGGATACGTCGGCGACGGAAATATCACAGCATTGATTCAGGGGAATGTAATTGGCGCAAAAATTGAAGGAGTTTTCTCAGGAAGTTTCGATCTCTATATCAACGGGGCAAAAGCGTCAAGACACACGCCGACGGCAAACCAGCCTTACACAATAAACCTAGCAAACAATTTAAGCATGTTCATTTCTGGAGACAACGAAATAGATTTCAAAACAAACAGCTCATTCTACATTGCCGGCGGATTCATAAGGACAGTATTCAACGAAACAACTGCAAACGGGAAAAAACATCTGCCCGGAATTGAAGGCATTGCAAACATTTACGACGGATTTTATGTCCCGGGAGAAATAGATGGAATGGAGCTCTTCCTCCACTACAACAGCAGCTTTGATGTGTTCTTCAAAATAGGAAACAAAACAGTCTACGAAGGAAACAGTAGTGGTTCGGAAGATTCGATAACAATTGACAACTCAACTTTATCAGGAATTTTAAATTACCCGACGCTGAGCAAAACAACAGTCCCAATAAGATATGGGCTTGTGAACGCATCCTACATTTTCAATGAATCACTCCAATCTGATGTTTTCTCTGTCACAGATTTAAGCGGAAGCATGCTTTCGGGTTCAAGCGCATACGAAGTTTCGAACTGCAATAACGTGCCTCCAGGCGGATGCTGTTGGGATGTCAATATTTTTTTCGGAATAAGATACTATCAGAGAGATGAATGCAGACTTGGAAGCGCAAAAATAGCAAACAATATTTTCATGCAGACAATTCTCGGAACGGAGGGAAACCGCTTAGGACTCATAGGTTATCAAACATGGGCAGTGGACTCTGCGTCCCATGATTTATCAAATAACTCAGTCACATTAAATGACACAATAAATAACTGGGAAGCTGGTGGAAATACATGTATCTGTTGTGGGATAAATGAAGCAAAAGATCGTCTGAGCACACAGTCTAACGAATCAAGATTCAAATCAATGATTGTTATGAGCGACGGAGCCGCAAATGCTCCATGCGCTGAACAAGGAGTTACAGGAGATTTGGATGGAGATGGCACAACAGATACAGCAAAAGATGACGCAATACAGGCAGCATGCGATGCATTTAATGATAAAAACATAACCGTCTATGCGGTGGGATTTGGAGAAGACGTAGACCAAACAACGCTTGAAGGAATTGCATCATGCGGAAATGGAGATTATCACTCTGCGGAAAATTTAGAAGAAATAATAGAAAAATACGAGCAAATCGCGCAGGACATTTACGCAGCATCATATTTCGAACAAACGGTTGTTGGAAAAGGAATCTCATCAAGGTTATTCCCTGATTCGTATCTTTCATTCGACTACTATCAAGAGCTCCCGCACGGAATGATAATCACATCAGAAACTCCTGAATTTGGAAATCCCAACGGCGAAGGCACTTTCACAATTCCTGAAAACTCAACTCCTTACGAGGCAAGAGTTATATCCTACTCAGGTTCAAAATGGACGAGCAGAGTGAACGCGTACAACAACGCAACAGGAAACTGGGAAAGTGTCTACGAAATCACAGACTACAATGATAGTTACATAAATTTAGGCGATCCATATTTTGTGGAAATTCCTCAAGAAAAACTTGTGAACGGAGAAAACAAAGCAAGAGTCTTCGTCGGTCTGAACAATTTAGAATACCTGAACGGCTCAGAGCATGATAAAATAATTTACAGTGTTGTGAAGAACATATCTTCATACTCACCGATTGTTGCAATCGCGGACGGATGCTCTTGGAACATAGAATTCGAAGACGGCTCAACATCAATTATAAACATCCCACCGTCTTACTCAGGCCCAGACATATGTTATTACAATTCAACGGGAATCCAGTATCGAAGCAACGACGCAATCGAAATCGCGATTTACAATCTCCTCCAAATTCTTGATTTAAATCATAATCAAAAAATTGAAACAAAATTCGAAGAAAACGACTTGTCAATTGATTCGATAGAAATTTCAGGCATCCCTTTCACTTGGGAAACAGAAGTCCAAATCAGAACATGGAAATAAAAAACCCGATTCCAAAAAATAAAAAAGCACAGTTATTCACAATGCTCGCGCTGATGCTGATAGTTTTAATGTTCCTCGCTGTAAAAATTTTCTCATCGATAAATGATCAAAGTTCAGTTAAAACAAGAATTGAAACAATGGACAATTTTTTAAAATCACTTGAAAAAAATATGGAAAGACAGCTTTATATTTCAGGTTTTAGAATAATTTTTCTTGCAGAAGATAAAATAACAAAATCAGGAACCTACGTTGACGTCGATGATTTTTTCAACGAAGCATTTTTCAACGGAACTGTCGATGGTGTTGAGAACAATATAACTTATGGGGCAACATATCCAGATATTATAGAATCAGCAAATAACAAAGCGTCAAAGATTAGCGTCGAAGTTTTAATAAAAAATTCTAACATCAGCATAACTCAAAGCGATCCGTGGCACGTAAAGTTCACAATGACTTCTAATTTCGTTCTACAAGATAAACAAGGTCTGGCGCGGTGGGAGAAAAAACAAAACATTTCTGCGTTCATTCCAGTCCAAGAGTTCGAAGATCCATTGTTCACAGTAGAAACTGTCGCAAGAGTTTCAAGAAAAATTAATCAAACAATTTACGAGGGAGA
>CAYQQA010000053.1:0-5538 GCA_964419805.1 Candidatus Woesearchaeota archaeon | reverse complement strand
TTGCTTTTGAATTTTTCCGATAATGTTTTTGCGCAGTTTAGAATGTTTTTTGATTTGTTTTTGTAGAAATTTACAGGTTTTGTTATTTTTTGTATTTCTGGAATTTTGGCTTTGCTAAGTTTTTTTGCTGTAGGATATTTTAAAAATAATTTTTTTGCAGTGTGGATTGTTGTTTCATCTCTTGTCCTTGCGGATAGAATTATTGTAATTAAAGTCTGGAATTTGTTCGGCCATTTTTCGGCTGCTAGGCGCATTGTGTTTCCTTGTTTTGAAAGAATTTTTAATTGTTTTAATGCTGTTTTTGAATCCATGAATTTATTTACAAATTGTTATATAAAAATTTATTGGGTTTTTGAATTTGAAAGAATTGGCTCGTGGAAAAAATTCCAGAGGGAAAAAGCACTGACTTCGTTCGCGTTCTAATACTGAATGATGATGTAAAAACCTCGAGATTATGATACTAATTAATGTTGATTTTGTTGATTAACAATTTGATAATTCTTTTAAGCAGAGTTAAGGTTTTGATTTTTGAAAAAGAAAAATTTTAAATGTTAAATTGTTCTTGTAATTTATGGTAAGAATTAATTTGATTAATCCTTGGAATTTAACAGATCAGCACCTTATTGCAGAGTATAATGAAATTTTGATGTTGTTTGGTTATGTGAGAAAGCATCCGCACACGCATTTTGGAGATGTTCCGAAGAGTTTTAGACTTGGGCAAGGACATATTTTGTTTTTTAAAAATAAGCTTTTGTATTTGAAAAAAAGATTTGAAAAAATAAAGAAAGAAATGAAAAGAAGAGGGTTTAAAGCAAGCAGGGAAATTTCTTTTAGCAGGATTGACGAAAGGCTTTTGAATTTTTGGAGGCCGTCTAAAAAAGATAAGAAGATAATCAAAAAAAGGTTGATTGAAAAAATTAATAAAAAACCTGGATGGTATAGATATTATGGAGAAAAAAGAAATAAAAAATTTTTTGGAGAGTTGATTGGGGATGCTAACTGATTTAATAAAAAAGTTGCTTTTGCTAAAATATTTTTTCTTTACGAAATAAATCAAATTCGTCTAACACGCGCTGGAAAACTTCTTTTTGTTCAGGATACATCATATTTTTGACCACATTTTCTTTTTCAAACCAAGAGAATTTTGAAAGTTCTGATGATTGCATAATTATTTGGTCAAAGTTTCCTAAAAATTCGACAAACCAAATAGTTTGAAATTGCCCTTCGAAACTTTTTTCTTTCTTATTTTATCAGGAAAAAGATACATGTGATCTATCGAGCTTTTTGTCATGACTCTAAAATTATCTGTTCCTAATTCTTCTTTTAGTTCTCTTACAACAGCTTTAAAATGAGTTTCCTTTTCTTTGATTCCTCCTTGTGGAAAACACCATGCGTTTTCTGGCCAGTCTTTTCCGGCCATCATTAAAAATTTGTCTTCCTTAAAAACAACTGCAGAAATTGCCTGTCTTAAATTAATTGTTCTAAAATTTTCATTTTGATTCATAAAAAAGCAAATGCATTGAGCCATAAAAAGCCAGAAGTCAAGATATATTGACTACTTTTGAAAATCTTTTTGTTTTCATCATAGACACTGTTAATTAATTTGACTTTTTTGTTGTTTAACATTTTTGATATGATAAACTTATTGTCTGGAAATATGTTTCTTTTTATGCTTTTTAGGTTTTTCCATGCAGCATTCACCGGCGAACCTTTTGGTTGTGCGGTCACGAAAAAAAAACAACAAAGTGATTTTTAATTGAACCATTAACCGAAACATAGTTATTTACACAAATAAGTTTTAGATTTTTTATTTTTATTCCCACTTTTTCTTTTACATTCCTTTTACATGCGTCGAAAACATCTTTCCCAAAATGCATTTTGCCACCAATAAAAATGCTTTTTCCTTTTTCTGGTTTTTTTGTTCTTTTTTGTATTAAAATTTTCCCGTTTTTTTTTAATTATTGTTGCAACACAAGGCATGGGCAATGAAGAAGCATCGTTTGAAAGATGTATGTATGGCATGAGGGCTTTTGATTTATCGGTTAAAGAAAAAAACAGTTTTTCTTTTTTTACAAAATTTTCTTTAAGAAGAATCTTTAAGTTATAAGAAAGTAGATTTGAAGGTAGGTTTAGCATTTTTTTCATTTCTACAAATTTTATAGGTTTTAGTTTAAGCTCAACCAAAATTTTTTTCTTTTTTCTTCCGACAAAAGTGATTGTTTAATCATATAATATCTCTTTGAAAAACATATTTAAAGATTATTGTGGTTAGTCAAGTATGCTAATTAATTTAATAAAAGAATTGCAGGAACTTGCGGATTTGAAACAGGCGAAGAATCTTCAGAGGTTTTTTAAGACCGGGCCTGGCGAGTATGGGTGGGGTGACAGGTTTTTGGGAATTAAAGTTCCTGTTCAGAGGAGTGTTGCGAAAAAGTATTCTGGTTTGAATTTGAATAATGTTCAAAAGCTTTTGGATAGCAAGATTCACGAACACCGGCTTGTCGGGCTTTTGATTTTAGTTGATAAATTTGCCAAGGCTGACGAAATTGGGAAAGGAGACATTTTTAATTTTTATTTAAAAAATATAAAGTCTGTGAACAATTGGGATTTGGTGGATTTGACGGCTCATAAAATTGTCGGGGCTTTTTTGCAGGACAAGAAGAAAGATAAAATTTATGGATTGGCTCAGAGTGGGGATTTGTGGGAGAATCGGATTGCTGTTGTTTCTTGTTTTTGGTATATTAAGGATTCTGAATTTAAAGATGCTTTGAGAATTTGTGAGATGCTTTTGGGACATGAACATGATTTGATTCATAAAGCTGTTGGGTGGATGTTCAGGGAAATTGGGAAAAAAGATGGTAAGGTTTTGAGGGATTTTTTGGAAAAGCATTATGATAATTTGCCGAGGACAACTTTGAGGTATGCGATTGAAAGATTTCCCGAGGGTGAGAGGAAGGAGTGGTTGAAGGGGGGATTTCAAACACCTAGAAATTTCAAAAGTTCATAGACTAAAAATCCTGGCCAGACAATTGCTTTTAAGACTCCGAGGAGTCCGTTCCAGAAACTTGTTGCAGTTGAAAGATAATAAACTAGTGAGCCGATGAAACCGAGTCCGTAAAAACATCCGCCGCACCCCGAACTGTTGTAATTACATTTTTGTTTGATTTGCGTTTTTTCCGGTTTTTGTATTGGCTTTTTCTTTTTTCTTGGCATAAAAATAATAAGGAAGATTAATTTAAAAAGTTTTGTTTTGTTGTTTTTTGAATGGAAAATAATCTATTAGAATTTGGAATTATTAATATTGATAAACCGAGTGGACCTACGAGTTTTCAAGTGAGTGAGAAAGTTAAAATCCTTTTAGGAGTTAGGAAGACGTCGCATTTTGGAACTTTGGACCCTAAGGTTACGGGCGTTTTGCCGGTTGCTTTGAATAGGGCGTGTAAGCTGACGGGTTTTTTTATAGGGCATGATAAAGTGTATGTCGGCGTTATGAGGTTTCATGAGGAAATTGATATTGAAAAAGTAAGACAAAAAATAAGAGAAAAATTTACAGGGAGAATAAGGCAGACTCCTCCAGTGAGGTCGAGAGTGAAAAGGCAGGAAAGAGAGAGGGAAGTTAAGGAGTTTGAGGTTTTGGAGCAGGATGAAAATAAAAAAGATTTTTTGTTCAGAGCAGTTGTTCAGGGCGGGACTTATATTCGGAAATTGATTGATGATTTGGGGAAGGAGTTAAAAGTTGGGGCGCACATGCTTGAGTTAAGGAGAACGAGGGCAGGAATTTTTGAAGAAAAAGATTCGGTGACACTTTATGAATTAGAGAAAGCGATTGAAGAAAAAAAATTGGATAAGATAATTTTGTCTGGGGAAAAAGCTGTCAAGGAAATTTTTCCAGTCGTTGAGATTAAGGAAAATTTTGTTGAAAAAATTTTGCATGGGCAACCGATTTACATCAAGAATTTAAAGAAAAAGGAAAATTTTGAAGCTGGGACTGAAGTTGCTGTTTTTTTTAAGGAGAGATTTGTCGGGATTTTTAAAATTATAAATGGTGGGAAAATTTTTGCGAAGGGTGAGTTTACTTTTCAGAGGGTTAAATGAAACATTTTATATATTTTTCAAAAACAGCGAGCACTTCGGGAAAGGCTTTGTCTGGAAATTTGATGAAAGCTGGCAGGATGGATATTGCGATTCACAGTTTTATTCAGGGAGTTTTTTTGAGCCATAATTTTAGGAAGGATGTGATTTTTCATTTTGTTTTTTATGGGATGCCTGATCCGCCGAAGCACATTGAAATAAATGTTACAGATGAGTTAGGACTGAATAAAAAAGATATTGGGAAAATTATTCAGAAGATTTTGTATAAGTTTAAAAAAGGGAGGAAGACGGAAGTTTTTCCGAGTTGTTTTATTGAGAAAAAATCTTTGTTGAAAGTCGTTGAGAAACTGGATGAAAAAGGTTGCGAGATTTTTATTTTAGATAAGAAAGGAGAAAATTTGAGAAATGTTGAGATTAATGGAAATCCTGTTTTTATTTTGGGAGATCATGAGGGGTTGCCGAAGAAGGAATTGAAGAGGCTGAAAAAGATGGGTAAAGGAATTAGTGTTGGCGAGAAGACATATTTTGCTTCCCAAGTTGTTGCTGTTGTTAATAATGAATTGGATTTTAGAGGGTTGTAATTGAGGGTTTTTTTGGAAAAAGAGACCATTTCGTTCGCGGATTGGAATTGAAATTCACTCGCTCCGAAGTCGCTCGATATAAAAAATAATTAATGCAAAAACCGATAAGAAATTGTATTAGCTAAATGATTTTACTAGATTAACTATTGAATATTAGATTGAGCTTTGCTCGCAATTTTGGTTTTTGATAATTTGTTAAGTCTGAAATTTTTGAATATGAAGAATATATATTACTTGAATAGAAAATGATGAAAATTAAATTATGAGATATTATTTTAGAATCCGATTAATGTCTTTTCCATTTTTCAATGATTTTGCCGACAATGAGGACGAAGAACGCGAAAATTATTGTGTATATTAAAATTGTGACCCAGTTTTCGAAAGCGAGAATTCCGACAGCTGCGAAGACGAAGACGAGACTTAGGACTATTGTTGAAGTTAATTTTAAGGATATCTGAAAACCGCTTTTGTTTTGGGTGAATGTTTTTCTTATTATTTTTGTGTCAATGTATCCGCCGATGAATCCTATCCAGCTGAAGAAAAATACGAATGCCCAGTGGAGCGGGGAGAAGATGAAGTCTTTGAAGTCACATGGGAAAACGTCGTTGACTGATGAGCATTTCCAGACACCTTCTTCATGGCCGGTGATAAAGAGAACAATCCACAAAACGATGAAAACCGCGATAAATCCAATGAGACCTCCTTTTATTTCTGCTTTCATAAATTAGTGAAGGTTTAGTAATTTTTAAGGTTATTGATATGTTTAAAAACCTCCTGCGGGTTTTTAGATTCCAGCGACCACAAAGTCTTTTCTTTGCCTCCGACGGACTTTGGAAAACCTCCGTTTAAGCATTCAAGAACTTCT
>CAYQQA010000052.1:0-5632 GCA_964419805.1 Candidatus Woesearchaeota archaeon | reverse complement strand
ATTAAAATGCATATCATCATACATATAATCAAAAGTTTTTGGAATTTTCTTTTCAAGATCAATACAAAATATATCTTTATTTTCCTTACATACCTCTAAAGTTTTTTTATTAAATTCTTCCATAGAATAAATCATTGTTTCGACAGGATAATAAATATCTCCAAAATCATAGGTCATCCAGAGACTTGCATCTTCTTCTGAAGTCATGTTCTTTTTATAAAGATAAGGTTGGGTCATAAATATAAGACTGCTGTTCTTTTCTTTAGAAAGCTCTATAACTCTTTCTAAATTCATTTTATAATCTTCAAGAGCCAAAGTTAAATTAGGAATTTCAGTAATCCATTTTTCTGCATTTTGTCTCTTTAATCTATTCTCTACAAGAGTTTCTCCAATACCGTCCTGGGGCGCAATATCTTTAAACTTTAGTTCTATTGTCTTATAAACCCTATACAGTATAGTGGACTTCCAAGAATATTCAGGAGTTGCACTAAATGTATAACTTTCTGTTCTATCATATTCACTTTCATTAAAAGGTTGCCAAGAATCTTTCCTACTTAGTTTAAACAAAACATCATTTGCTCCTGTTAAAATTATAATTAAATCAGGTTCATAATAATCGGGTAGATATTTTAATGCAAGGAGATTATTTCTAAGACCATGCCCACTCTTCCCAATATTCATAGTAATAATTTTTTTGTTATCAATAGTTTTATCTAACTCCTCCATTAAAAGATAAGGCCAAGCCTCTTTATTATCTAAATATAAACATTCAGAAGTACTTCCTCCAATAATTAGAATTCTATATTCATTTTCATGATTTTTAATTTTATCCCCTCTATACCCAAGGCTATTTATTGTAAAATGAGATTCCTCACTAATACCTTTGAATATGTTGGGGTCAGGATTAAAAACATATTCAAAATTTGGAGGCCAAACGTAAGAATAATCTATTGCTGAGACTTTTTGATAATTAAGATATTCAAAAAAAGTCAAGCCTATAATGATTGTAACAAAAATGATGATACTATATGTAAACACTTCCTTTATTTTCTTTTTCATCTTTTTATATAAAAGAGAATTTGTTTTAAAAGATTACTGATTAAAATCTAATTGCTTCAGTAGATTAATAGAGGAAAAAAAGATATATATATGTCAAATAAAAAGAAGTTAAGAGTTTTTTTTATATTTTTTATTTTTGGAATTTTAATTATCTCATTTTTTGGGATTTATACATATTCAAATAGTCTTGATTCTAAAAAAGAAGCTGTTTTATCAATTACTTTTGATGATGGATATTTAACAATATATGAAAATGCGTTTCCTTTAATGCAAAGGTATAACCTTACAGGAACTTTATATATGGTTGTTAATTTGACAAGATTTTATGAGTTAGAAAGTAGAAAAGTTATGAGTCTTGATAATGTTCTTGAAATGTATGAAGAAGGTTGGGAAATTGGAGCACATTCAATAAATCACAAAAGATTAGATTTATTAGATGAGGAGGAATTAAAAAAAGAATTAGAGTATCCTTTAGAATACTTTAAAGAAAAGGGGATTAATGTTTCAACAATAGCTTACCCTTATGGATATTATGACAATAAGATATTAGAAAATGTAAAAGAACATTATATTGCAGGAAGAGCTATTGATTCTCAAGAGATAGATTTTTACAAGTTAGGAAAAATAACAAGATGGATAAAACAATAAAATACTGCTGAAGATGTTTGTAAATGGATTGAGCAAGCAAACAGAACAGGGGATTGGTTGATACTTTTATTTCATTCTGTTGAGATAGAAAAAACAAGGGATTTTGATACATCTATAAATGATTTTGAAAATATGTTGAAATGTATAAAAGAAATTGGAATAAAAGTAGAGAATATTAATGAGGAAGTATTAAAGAGGAAGAAATTCAAAAATTTTATAATTAAGTAGAAGAAGTTTATTAAAATCATAATTTAAGATTTTTTTTAAAACAATAGGGAATAAATTTTTAAACTAATGATTGTTTTGATGTCTATGAAAATATTAAACTTACTTGGTTTTTTATTAACTTATATAATTTTTACAACAATACTATATTTTATTTTAAATTTTAAATTCTCAATTCATTTAATCAATGTTATTTTGATTAGCATTGGTATAATGATTCTTGGAGGTCTTATTAAAAAATGGCTCGACTAAAAATTATGTTTGATGAATTTATAGATGGAAGCAAAATGTTTGGCGAACTTATTTCAACAGTTATTAATTTAATACTGTTGTCTTTTGTTTATTTTATAGGTTTTGGCTTAACATCTCTATTCGCAAAGATTTCCGGAAAAAAATTTATTGATGAAAAATTCACTAAAGAAAGCTATTGGGAAGAATTAAATTTAACTACTCAGCCATTTAAAGAGTATTATAGGCAATTCTAAAATGAATATTCTAGGAATATCTTGTTATTATCATGACTCTTCGGCAGCGTTACTTAAAGATGGAAAAATAGTTGCAGCAGCACAAGAAGAGAGGTTCACAAGAAAAAAGCACGACACTTCTTTTCCTGTTAATGCAGTGGAATATTGTCTTACAAGTCAGAATTTAAAAATTGAAGATATAGATTACATTGCTTTTTATGAAAAACCGTTCTTAAAACTCGAAAGATTATTCTATCAGCACTTGCAGTATTTTCCAAAAAGTTATAAGATTTTTCTTTCAAACATGCCCTCTTGGTTTAATGAAAAATTAAGAGTATTAAAAACCATCAGAAAAAAATTAAAATATAAAAAAAATGTTTTATTTGTTGAACATCACATGGCTCATGCAGCAGGATCATTTTTTCCAAGCCCATTTAAGGAATCAGCAATAATAACTATTGATGGAGTTGGTGAATGGACAACTACTTCTTATGGTATGGGAAAAGAAAATAAAATAAATTTAATGAAACAAATAAATTTTCCTAATTCATTAGGTTTGTTGTATTCTACAATTACTGCTTATTTGGGATTTAGTGTTAATAACTCTGAATATAAAGTAATGGGATTAGGTTCTTATGGAGATACTAATCGGAAAACAAATGATTATTATAATAAATTAAAAAAAGTTATTGAAATAAAAGATGATGGAAGCTATAAATTACATATGGATTATTTTTCTTATTCTTATAAAAATAGAATGCCTTCTAAAGAATTATGCATTCTTTTAGACGGACCAGTAAGAAAATCTGATGAAGAAATCACACAGAGGCATAAAGATGTTGCAGCGGCCCTGCAATTAGTTTATGAAGATGCCTTATTTAAAATTGCGAAACATGTCTATAAGGAAACTAAGTCTGATAATTTAGTTGTTGCAGGAGGCTGCGCACTAAATAGTGTTGCCAATGGAAAAATTTTAAAGAATTCTCGATTTAAAAATATCTGGTCTCAACCTGATCCTGGAGATGGGGGAACAAGTATTGGAGCAGCTCTTTTTGTTTGGAACGGATTGTTAAATAAAAAAAGAAATTATGTATTAGACAATCCATACTTAGGTCCAAAATATTCAAATAATAAAATAAAGAAATTTCTTGAAGACAATTCAATTAAGTTTTCAGAATTTAATGATGAAAAAGAACTTGTTAAATCTGTATCTCAATTAATTTTTAAGGATAATGTTATTGGATGGTTTCAAGGGAGAATGGAATGGGGCCCGAGAGCCTTAGGTAGTAGAAGTATATTATCAGATCCAACCAATCCAAAAATGCAGGAAATATTAAATTTAAAAGTAAAACATAGAGAAAAATTCAGACCTTTTGCTCCAGTGGTTTGTGAAGATGATGCATTAAAGTATTTTGATTGTGATACTCCAATCCCAAGACCAACAGATTTTATGTTAATGGTTTATCCCATAAAAAAAGAGTGGCATAAAAAAATTCCTTCAGTAACGCATGTTGATGGTAGTGGAAGATTGCAAACCATAAGAAGAGATGATAATATTCTTTATTATGATTTGATAAAAGAATTTGGTAAGTTAAGTAAAATTCCTATTTTGATTAACACTTCATTTAATATAAGAGGAGAGCCGATTATATGCACACCAAAAGATGCTTATAGATGTATGATGGGAACAGGAATAGATTATTTAGTTATAGGAAATTATTTAATTAAAAGAGAAGAAAATCCCAAAGATATGTGGGATAGTGAAAAATTAGCGAAAGACTAAGAAAAGAGTTGATTAAATTTATAAATATTAAAAGAATTATTTTAAAATGGAAGGAAATAAAAGTTTACTTGGTGAAGTTTGGGGTTATCTAAAAATTAGAAAAAAATGGTGGCTTTTACCAATAATAATTTTAATAATTTTGGCAGGAGCTTTAATTATATTTGGTCAGAGTAGTGCGTTATCTCCGTTTGTTTATGCATTAGGATAAATAAAGTATTGTTTTCTCTAAGCAATTCTCACACTTTTATATATTTATTTTTAATTATGGACTTAAAATTCATCTTGTTTAACCCGAAAGACAAATTTGAAGAATAAATAAGACATCTTTAATTTTTATTTTCAAAACCTTTAAAAACATTGACAATTATCAATACGTTATTATGGAAAAAAAAGATTGGTATATGCTTTTTTGGATAGTTGTAGTATTTGGAATTTTATATTTTGTTCCCACTAATGTAGATTGGTTTAAGACTTCAATTTTATCTGCTTTTGATTTGCTTCATGATTATGCTCAAAAACATGTTTTAACTTGTTTAGTTCCTGCTTTGTTTATTGCAGGTGCAATAAGTATCTTTGTAAAAAAAGATGAAATCTTAAAATATTTGGGGGATAAAAGTAAAAAGTATATCTCCTATTCAATCGCCTCTGTTTCTGGAGCAATTTTGGCTGTTTGTTCATGCACAATTTTACCTTTGTTTGCAGGGATTAGAAAAAGGGGTGCAGGTTTGGGTCCTGCGATAACTTTCTTGTTTGCTGGTCCAGCAATTAATATTGCAGCTATATTTCTCACTATGTCTGTATTAGGTTATGAAATCGGGATCGCAAGAGTTATTTTTTCAATTATTTTAGCTATTTTAGTGGGGTTGACTATGGCTTTAATCTTTAGAGAAAAATTAGAAAAAGGAGGATTATTTCTTGAAGAAAGTAAAGAAACAAACCTTTCTAAAAAAACTCTTTTCTTATTTTTTGGATTAATGGTTGGAATCTTAATTATAAATGGATTACAAATAAGTCAAACATTAAGATATATCGGAATGTTTTCTTTTGCCATTGCTGTAGTTTTGTTAGTTGTTTTAAAATTTCGTAAAGAAGTTACAAAAGAGTGGCTTAATGAAACTTGGAGTTTTTCAAAAATCTTACTTCCTCTTTTATTTATTGGAGTCTTTATAGCAGGATTTGTGATGCCCTTACTTCCAGAAACCCTAATACAAAATTTAGTGGGGCAAAATACTATTTTAGGAAATTTAATTGCCTCGATCTTTGGAGCCTTTATGTATTTTTCAACTTTAACAGAGATTCCGATTTTGCAAGCATTAATTTCTAAAGGAATGGCAACTGGGCCTGCACTGGCTCTACTATTAGCAGGACCCTCTTTAAGTCTACCAAACATGTTAGTTATAAGAAAAATTTTAGGAAACAAAAAAACAGCGGTTTATGTTTTATTAGTTGTAAT
>CAYQQA010000051.1:0-5840 GCA_964419805.1 Candidatus Woesearchaeota archaeon | reverse complement strand
GGAAAATTTGCAAAGAAAAAAATGTCTTGTTTCACACAGACGCGTGCCAGAGTTTTACAAAAGTTCCTATTGACGTGAAAAAAATGAATTTAGATTTGGTGACGCTTAACTCGCATAAAATTCACGGACCAAAAGGCGTCGGGGTAGTTTATATTAAAGAAGGAACAAAAATAACCCCTTTGCTCCATGGCGGAGGACATGAAAAAAAAATGAGAAGTGGAACCGAAAACGTTTCAGGAATTGTCGGTTTTGCCAAGGCTGTTGATATTGCATCAAATAAAAATGTGAAAAAAATGACGGAACTCAAGGATTTTCTTATCGAAGAAATTTTAAAAATCGAAGGAACCAAGTTGAACGGACCAAAGGAAAAACGACTTTGCAATAATGTAAATATTTCTTTCGAAAATATAGAAGGTGAAGCTTTAGGAGGATATTTGGAAAACGCGGGAATTTATACTTCAACCGGCTCAGCGTGCGCGTCGCACTCGCAAGAATCAAGCCATGTCTTGAAAGCAATCGGGCTAAATCAAAATCAAGTCAACAGTTCTTTAAGATTAAGTATTAGCAAATTTACAACAAAAGAGGAACTTGATTTTGTTATAGATAAAATAAAAAAAACAGTTGAAAAACTTAGGAAAATTTCGAGGTTTTAATGGAAACACAAAAAATTTCAAAAGACATGAAAATTGTGGAAATTGTCGAGAAAAATCCGGAAGCTGCAGAAATTTTGTTTGAAGCTGGACTCGCGTGCGCCGGTTGTTATTTTTCAGGACTTGAAACATTGGAGCAGGGATGTTTGGGCCACGGCATGGATGAAGAGGACATTGAAGAAATTGTAAATGCAATAAATGGAGGGGGTTAATATGAAAAAAGCAAAAATACTCAAAATAAATTTTGAAACGCACGACACCAAAGTTTTTACAATTGAAAAACCTGACAATTTCAATTTCGAATCAGGACAGGCTGTTGATGTTTCAATTAACGACGGAAAGCTAAAAGAAGTTAAAAGACCTTTCACAATTACTTCCAAAAAAAATGATTTGGTTATAGAATTTATTATCAAAAATTATCCTGAAAAAGACGGGATTACAAAAAAACTTCATGAATTAAAACCAGGAGACGAGCTTTTGGTTAGTGAACCTTTTGGAGAAATCAGATTCAAAGGGCAGGGCGTTTTTATTGCAGGCGGGACAGGAGTAACTCCTTTCATTTCAATATTCAGAAACTTCGATGTTGAAAAAAGCTCTTTGATCTTTTCAAACAAAACTCCTTTAGACATTATTGCTGAAAAAGAACTTAAAGAAATTTTTAAAGACTACCTATTTTTTGTTTTGACAAAAAAAGGAAACAAAAAAATTGACAAAAATTTTATTCAAAAAAACATCAAAAATTTCAACCAAAAATTTTATATTTGCGGACCTTCTTTAATGGTCAAGGAATTAAAAAACATACTTTTAGAATTGGGAATTAAAAACGAAAATATTGTTCATGAAAAATAATGGAAAATAAAAAAGTTGGATGGATAATAATTGGAATCGCAGTGGTTATGACCATCATAGTTCTACTTTTTAACATGGCTATGAAAGACATAGTTGCCCTGAGTTGCACGCACGGAGCCGAGTGCACAATGTATGACACGATAAGAACACAAACAGGAATTAGTTTGAGTCTCATCGGAATAATCATTATAATCGGAATTGTAATCATGACCTCAAAACCAAAGGAAAAAGTTATTGTAAAAAAAGTTAAAGAAAGAAAAAAGAAAATTAAACTTAAAGGAATTGAAAAAGATGAAAAAAAAGTCGTTGATTTGTTGATGAAAGAAAACAAGGCAATGTTCCAGCGTGATTTAATGGAAAAACTCTCAATTGGCAAAGTCAAAACAACACGGCTTCTGGATAAACTTGAATCTAAAGGAATTGTCGAGAGAAAACGCAGAGGCATGAATAATATTGTTGTTTTGAAAGAATGAAAAATGAGATTAATTTTAGTGAGACACTGAGAAACTGAAGAAAATAAAAGAAGAGAAGTTCAAGGACACAAACACGGCAAATTATCTTCTTTAGGAATCAAACAAGCAAAAAGAGTTGCTCAAAGATTGAAAAAAGAAAAAATAAATTTTATATTTTCCAGTGATTTGGCAAGAGCGTCCGATACTGCAAAAGAGATTCATAAGTTTCATCCTAAAACACCTATTAAATTTGTTAAAGAATTACGAAAATGGAATTTGAAGGAAGAATAACTCCCTCCAATTGGAAAAAGATAAGGTAGAAGTTAGATACTTTCAAAAGATCAGGGAGGAGATTAGATGAGATATTAGGAAGAGCGAAAAAATTTTTTTTAAAAGTGTTAAAAGATTTTCATGGGAAAACTGTTTTGTTTGTTGGACATAACGGAATACTCCTAGCAATTATCACAGCTATTTTTGAGAAACCATGGACACATATGGAAAAACTTGAAAAATTGGGAAATACAAGTACAACTATTTTTGAATTCGATGAAAATAAAAAGCCTTTTCTTAAATTAATGAACTACACAAAGCATTTAACCCAAACCAAAACATTTATTTACTAAAAAAACTATAAATATTTGTGAAAGGAGGTGTAACATGGCAAAAAACGCACTTGACTGGATAGCAATGGTCCTTTTGATAATAGGGGGTATTAACTGGGGGCTTGTTGGCTTGTTCAACTTCAACCTTGTAGAATCGATTTTCGGGATGAATATTGTATTAGACATAGTTTACACGTTAGTTGGAATTTCTGGTTTGTATGCTATTTATATGGCTACTAAACAGTAAGCATAAAATTTTTTGTTTTTATTTTTTAAATGTCAAAAGTTGTAATTTACACAACATCCACTTGTGGATTTTGTGCAAGAACAAAAGAATTCTTAAAGAAGAACAAAATTTCTTTCACTGAAAAAGATGTGGGGGCTGACGAAAAATCAAAAAAAGAAATGATTAAGAAATCAGGCCAATTGGGAGTACCAGTTATTGAAATTGATGGGAAGATTGTTGTTGGCTTTGACGAGGAAAAATTGAAAGATATGTTGAAAATTGGAAACTAATTTCTCCAAAGGTTTTTTAAATGGATTCTACTAAAAGTTATTATTAAAACGCAACCTTTTTAAATATGAAAATCTTTTCATGCGAGAGGGTAGAAATTCACAAAGATGAAAGGGGGTTAAAATGAGTGATAGTATAGACATAAAAAAAGACACTATATGGAAAGCAGGGACTTTTGTTTTCGCTGCGCTTTTTATAATGAGTTTGTTCGGTGTTTTTGGAGGAGGTAGTGGAACAGGAACTGGAAATGCTGTGGCTCCAACAAATCCAACACCTTCACCCACGCCAGCACCTTCTGCTGTAAAAGTAAGTACAGATGATGACGCAAGACTGGGAAGTGAAGAAGCATCTGTTGAAGTTATTGAATTTAGTGACTTTCAATGTCCTTTCTGTTCGAGGGTCGCGCCTACTATGAAGCAAATTGTTGACGAATACGGAGATCAGGTTAGCTTTGTTTACAGAGATTTTCCCTTAGAAAGTATTCATCCAATGGCTTTGCCTTCGGCTATAGCTGCTGAATGTGTAAAGGAACAAGGAGGAGATGAAGCTTATTTTGAATACCATGATAAGCTTTTTGAAAACCAAAGAACTTTAAGCAACAGTAATTTAAAGTCTTGGGCTCAGGATTTAGGATACGACATCAGCTCTTGCCTTGATTCACAAAAATATTTAGATGAGGTAAAAAAGGACCTTTCAGACGGCCAGTCTGCTGGAGTGAGGGGAACACCTGCAACATTCATCAATGGAAAAATTATCAGCGGTGCATGCCCTTATAACACATTTAGTCAAGCAATCGATGCAGAATTAGCAGGCGAAGACTGGGGTGTTCAGAAGTGCAATTTTGCCCGTCTATGATTTTTTTAATTTTTTTTATTATTTATTTTATATAAATTAAAAGGAGGTTAAAATGAACCTTTACGAAGAACATAATTGCGATTTTAAGGGGCCCGAAGAATGTGAAGAAGAGCTCGATGACAAAGGAGAGAGAATGGAAAAAGCCGAAGAATTTTTTGGAGAAGGATGAAACTAGTTTCACCAAAGCAGTTAAAATAGCTGTTTCATTAGTAATCTAAATAAATGGAGGTAAAATGAATTACTGGATAATTGGAGCAATCATTGCAGGAATTTTGCTGTTAGCAGGAGTTTTAGTTAACTCGCAAAGTGTTAGTGCCGACGCAAATTCAGAATCCTGCACTTTAGGTTCTGCTGGCTGTCCTTACCAAGGCCAAGGTGGATGCACCCAAGGAAGCAACTGCGGGCTTGATACATGCGCTGCGAAATTCGGCGGCGGATGCGGATGCGGCGGAGCTAGATAAATTTTTTATTTTATTTTTTTAATTTCTTTAATATTTCTTTTCTTTTCCAAACAACAAACACAATTCCTAAAACAATTAATAAAATTAAAATCCATAACCAAAGTTTAATATCTGAGTTTTTAGATTTTATACTAATTGTGTCATAAGAAGTTGCAGGAATATTGTTGTATATTATTTCACCAACAATTACATACTGTCCGTCAGCAATATCGCTGGGAATTTCAATTTTTCTCGTAACAGAAACTTTTTCTTTCACAGCAATTAATTCTTTTTGCGATTGAAAAATAACATTCTGTTCCAAGTCCATTAATTTTAAGATTAAATCAACATCAACTGTTTCACCTATAAATCCAATATTAGCCATCTCTATAAGAACTGAAACCTTGTTACCCGGAGAAAAATACTTTTTGTCAGAAATAACCTGAGTATTTATATCAAACAAAGCATTTCTTTCTTTTATCTCCATTATTACATTAAGTGTTTTTTCGACCACACCAGAACTAAAAACTATTTTTCCAAAATAAAGACTGGGAGAAATTCTCAAAGTGTGAAAATTCAAATCAATATTTTTAAATTCATTAGGTCTTAAAGTAAATGATTCTTCGTCTGTAATCACAAAACTCCTTAAATCAATTAATTCAATATTAATATTAAAAGTTGACGAAGTTGGATTGTTAATTGTTATTGTTTTTGTTTGCGTTTCCTGAGGATATAAAGAAATTTCCATCAAATAAGTATCTAACTCAAAACTTTGTTGAACTATCCCTTCCCCTCCCCCATCACCAGAACTTGAACTTGAAGAACTGCTTGTAGGAGGGTTTGACACAGCGAAGGTTACATTTTCTGAAGAGTTCCCTAAAGAATTATTTGCAAAAAAATAAAGGACATGATTTCCCAAAGTTGCTGTAAAAAATAAAGAATTATTCGAAAAATTTCCTAAAGAAATATTTCCGGAGTTATCAAGATTGTACCATGAGTTATTTAATTGATTTTTAATTGAGTAATTTAACAAAATGTTTGTTGAGTAATATGTTTGATTTTTCGGAGAATGAATATAAATTATCGGGGCGCCGGGCTCGACGAAAAGCGAAACGTTTGTGGGGGTTTGTGGAACCTTGCCCGTTATTATTTCTCCCGTCAACGCTGACGCAAACTGCAAAACAAACACAAAAACCAAAACTAAAAACACACCTCTCATGAATTCAAAAGCAAAGGGAATTATTTAAGGTTTTGGTTGTGGGGAAACTTACAATTTTATTGATTTTTATAAATATTTTTCCTGTGCCCTAACCTAAGAATTTAGCCCCCAATCTTTTTTTAACTTCTTCATGAGAGATATTTTTTTCACTCTTCCTTGCAATTGCTAATTCTTTTTTTGTATTTTCATTTTGTGACATCCTCTCAGCCCTAAAGGGTTGACGCTTCGCGTCAACTTCTCGCTCCGCTTGAAGCTGGGT
>CAYQQA010000050.1:0-5923 GCA_964419805.1 Candidatus Woesearchaeota archaeon | reverse complement strand
GCTGGTGACGGGATTTGGTTTTACATAATGCCTGAGGATACTCATGGGGCGTGGTGGAGAATGAAAGTTAATGGAAGCGCGGTTGATGGCGGACCGAATCACATTGTTGACCATACTTATCCCTATGATTGGGGAGGAGAGTTAGAACCTTTTAATACTGTTTCGAATGAACCCCCTATTGATATTGATCCTTGGTGTTATCCTACTCAGCCTTCTGGAACTGATTGTCCTTCAGAAGATCCTTCCGAGCCTGGAAATGGATACATGGCTCATTTTACTGTGGATAGATGGGGGACAAAAGCTGCTTTTGCAGGACATTTGTATGATCCTGAGCCAGGGCCTGCTACTTATGATTTGGAAAATCATTTAGATATTGTTCCGACTTTTCAGAGGGGTTCGACACACCAAGATTGGCATGCGTGGAGTGATTGGTTTACTTCTTCTTCTGGGAAGAGGAATTATACTACACTGGTTGATGATAATGATTTTGTTAGATTGTCTGTTCAGAAATATGATGATGAGTCTTCTAAAAAACTTATAGCGCATCTTCATCATTATTATGATGGGTCTAATTATAATACTATTGCGAGACCTACGCAGAGTCCTGATGGAACTAAAGTTATGTTTCATGCGTCTTTTTTGAATGGCGATCCTAATGCCGAGGAACTTTTTTATGCTGTTGCCTATTATCCTTATCCTCCTGAAATAACTTCTGCAACAGCGTCGGGAGGAACAGCGACAATAAGATTTGATTGGAGGTTAGACACTGTAACTCCTCGAGGATATACTAATAGAGGTTGGCCTGATGAGACAACAGATATTCCTCCTGCGCCGAGAGAGATTAAAGAGTTTAGGTTGTGGAGAAGTGCTGAGGGTATTTTGTGGGTGCCTTTAGGAAAAGTGGGCCATGATATTTTTGATAGGTTTGATTTTGTTAACGGTGGTTTCAAGGCAGGGCAAAATGATTACTGGGAAATTTTTGATAATCCTGGAGATGGAACTTGGTACTACGCTGTTACTTCAATCGAACATTCTGGTTTGGAATCGCGGAGTTTGTCAAATGTTTTTCAAATAACTATTTCAGGGGGGGCTGGGGCAGGTTCACAAAGCCAGGTTTATCCTGATCAACCGGGGGAAATAAATTCTTTTTACACGACTGCGCCGAGTGCGCCTAATGATTTAAATTATATTGCGACAGGAACGCCGGGACATTATCAGTTGACTTGGACGGAACCTATTGATTCTACGATTAGGTATTATAACATTTATTATTCTACAAGCCTTGATCCTGCAGTGATTCAGCAAAACAGAATTGCGTCGGTGTCAAAAGGAACTTCTGAATATTTGGATTGGAATGCTCATCAGAGTTTGCAGGGTTATTACAAAATTACTTCTGTGGATTCTCAAGGAAACGAGGGCACGCTTGCTTCTGGCGTTTCTCCAGATGTTAACGGCGACGGTAAAGTTAATGTTATTGATTTGGCGATTGATGTTTTTTGGCAAGGAAAAACAGACACAGATTCTGATTGGAATGATTATTTGCATTTGGATTTGAATGAAGATGGGGGTGTTAGTTGGGATGATGTTCAGACTTTGATTGGATTTTTGTGAATAAAATTTTATAAAGTATTGATTCTATAGTTGTTTATGAAAAAAGGGTTGAACAAAGAGAATGTTGGGGCTTTGCTCGTGGTTTTGACGGCGTTGATTTCTGGTATTGCCGTTGCTGTTCATAAGTATTTTATTATGTGGATTGATTCTTTGGTGTTCACAGCTTTGCGGGCGTTTTTTATAGGGATTGTGTTTTTGTTTTTGAGTTTGTATTTTACGCGAAATCAAAAAAAAGTTTCATAAGGTTTCGTGGAAGTGGCTTGTTTTGATTGGAGTGATTGGAGGAGGTCTTCCTTTTTCTCCATGCCTATCCTCTTTCTTAAATTCAATATACTTAATAATCTCCCAATCTGAATAAAGTTTGGATAATTCTCCATTATTAAAGAAATACATCTTAAAGTGCCCTTCTGAAGGGTCTCCTTTTCTGAATACTGTTATAAAATTAATTCCTCCTTTATTTGTCCTTTTTTTCATTTCCTTAATCATGCTATAAACTTTCTTCTTGGATAGGAAATGAATAGAAGCCAAAGCAATGAAAAACAGGTAAATTCTTTTTCATGTAATAAATATCTTTAAGAAGTATATAAAATTACTCAACCCACCCACTTAACATTTCCAAAATCATGTTTGACTGCAATAAGTATTAAGTCTATCAACCACCAAATCCCAAAACCCCCGAAAGTTATAAGTTTCAAAATTCCCAATCCGACATAGCCCATGTAAAATCTATCAACCCCAATCCCACCTAAAAGAATCGATAAAATCAACGCTACAATCCAATTTTTTTCTTTTTTCATTTAACACCCTCACAAATTAAAAATTTCAAATTAAAAATTAAAATAAAAATTTAAGAGATTATCTTCTCTTCTTTTTAGTAGTCTTCTTTTTCGTTGTTTTTTTCTTAGTGGCTTTCTTAACAGTTTTCTTAGCTTTCTTTTTCTTTCCACCCCGGGCCATCTTAGCTTCACAAACATTTCCGCTTCCGTCTACATAATACAAATGTCCAGGTTTTCTCTTAACAACATTTCTCACCAAAACTTTTCCCATATCAACCTCCTTTTATTTTTATAATGTCTAAAAATAAACTCAATACTATTTAAACTTTTTGTTGTCGACGAGGATTTTGATAATCTTGGAGTATTTTTTGCTCACAGGAATTTCAACAATTTTAGAGAATGGTTTTTTAGAATTCACATAAAATGTAAACGGCTTCACAAATTTAATTTCAGAAACATTATTTTTTTCATCAAGCCACAAAACGTAGAAAGGAAAAAATACAAACAATCCAGTCAAAGCCTCGCCGGATAAATTGTCAATATCAAAAAGCAGTGCAGGAGCTTTCTCTCGTCGTCGAAACATCAAACCTCTGGCCAACTCAAAAAACCCACACTCAAAAATATCTAAACAAATCTTCTTGTTCTTTAATTTTATTTCTATCTTCTTCTTTTTCATTCTCTCTTTTTTTAAACTCCCTATAATGCTTGTTCACATTTTTCTCACAAACCCAATCGTGATGTCTAAAACCACCACCAAAACTTTTAGGAATGTGCATCAGTTCATGAATTATAACCTTAACTTTTTCCTCCTCACTCATTTTATCAAATCTTTCAGAAATAAATTCAAGAGCATAAAACGCTTTCACACCCATCGCAGACTGCAACAATTTCCCCAGAGCGTGGCACCGCGCAATCGTCCCGCGAGAACTCGAACCATAACTCCTAAAACATCTAACTCTTTCAATCTTAACATGAGGGAACAAAAACCGCGAAATCTTCTCCGCAATTTCCTGCAAATCCCGCGCAAATTCGTATTTCATACCAATTAAAACAACAAACTATTTATATAATTAATCTTTGCATTTTTAATAAAAAACATTTTTGATATTTCAAATTCTGAACAAATAGAAAAAATGATAAACCAAATAACCCAAAACGTGCGGCAATTAAATTTTAAAAACTTCAGTTCATGTGTTTACCTCGTAAAACTTCCAGAGCCAATATTAATCGACACAGGCTCAAGAGAAGCAAGAGAAGAACTCGTTGCAGATTTAAAAAATCTTTTCATAGAACCAGAAGACGTCAACTCAATAATACTAACCCATAACCACTGGGACCACAACGGAAATCTCGAAGTTTTCAAAAATGCCAAAATTTATTCTTCAATCAACATCAAAGAACTAAAATCAAAATTCCCAGAATTCAAAACATTCGAAACACCCGGCCACACTCGAGACAGCATTTGCATTCTCTACGAAAACATCTTATTTTCCGGCGACACAATCTTCGACAAAAACCAAAACTACGTTGGCAGAACAGACATGCCGGAATCGCTTCCAGAAGAAATGCCAAATACTTTAGAAAAATTAAAAAATATCAATTACGAAATCTTATGCCCAGGTCATTTGGTCTGACCACAAACCACAACCTTCTCCCTGCTTCTAAACCCCTTCAAAATCTTACACGTTTTCCCAAAATATTTTTTCAAAACCTTAACCAATTCCTCATTCGCCTTCCCATCCCTCGGAGATTTTTTCAAGCAAACCAAGTAAAAACCATCCTTTTTCAAAACTTCCTGCCTTCCAGAATTCAGCTTAACCTTGACTTTTATTTTCATTTTATTTTTTCAAATTTTTTACGATTCTTCTTTTTTCTTTTTCCTTCTTCTATAAATCAAGAAAACAACAATCCCTATTAAAAGCAAAATTAAAATAATTATCAAGAAAAAACTAATCTTAAAATATTTTTTCTCAGTAACATTAAAAGTATCATAAGTACTCGTGGAAACATTTCCATATTTAACATCCCCAATAACAAGATAAACTCCTTCGGGAGCATTCAGAGGAACAAAAAGCTCTCTATCAATTGTTAAATTTGTTTTCACAGCGACAATTTCTTTCTGCCTTTCATAAACAACAATTTTATCAAGATTCGAAATATAAAGATAAAGCTCCACATCAACTTCTGTCCCATAAAGTCCAACATTCAACATATCGACAAAAGTTTTCACATTATCCCCCGGATTAACAGTCTTAAATTCTTTAGGAATTCTGACTTTCAAATCAAACAAAGGCTCCTTGTCTTTGACTTCAAGAACAACTTTAATTTCCTTTTGCAAACTTCCCGCTTTTGCCAAAATTTTTCCAAAATAAATTCTCGGCTCCGTCTCACTCAAAGAATAAAGATAAACTTGAATTTTTTTAAAACTTCCTTCAGGAATTACAAAATTCTCCTCGCTAAAAATCACAAAATCAGAAAGGTTTACAGCTTCCAAATTCAAATTAACATCACCTACTCCAGTGTTATTTATGTAAACATCAAAACTTTTTCCCTCTTGTTGAAAAACAGAAGTTGTTATAAACTGTGGAGAAATCACAAAATCTCTTCTGTCTGTCGGAATTCCGGCACCCCCTCCCCCTCCACCCCCCGGTGTTGCGACGACACACGAAACAGTCGTGTAGGTAACGTTCCAACTCATAGAATCATTCAATTCACCGTCAGTAATCAAAACCGTCACATTCACATTTCCCGAAACTCCACATCCAAAATTAATCGAAAATTCATCAACAGATGAACCAGAATCAATTTCCTCCAAAACATCATCAACATACCAATAAGCATCAGGAATTGTTCCATCGGGATCTGATTTGGTAATATTAAAATAAGCCCCCGGACTCCCGCCAACCGAAACGTTCACACTACTAGGATAAAAATCAGTTATATTCGGCGCTCTGTTAGCTTCAGTAATTGTCAAAGTAAAATTATCGCAAATAGTAGACGAACTCCCATCCTGTCCGCAAACTGCACTGATATTCGCATGAGGTGAAGAAAGCCCCGTGTCCTCGACGCAAAGACTAACATTATAAACTCCTGTCAGCGTGCTCGCGTTCGCTGTGAAATTCACAACACCGGTTCCAGAAATATCAAACAGATTAACATCATCTCCCGTTGAATTAACAATCGACACACTGTAGCTCAAACTCCCATACCCTAAATCAAACTCAGGATCATTCACACTCCACTCTTCATAAAAAGTTGAATTCTCACCCTGAGTCCAAATCGTCTGCACCCCCACATTTTCGACAGAAGGCGCATGGTTAATTTCAATAACAGTTATATCAACATCCTGCGTATCCTGACAACAAGTAGAATTGTAATCATCATCAACAGTAACGGTCTCATCGTAAACCTTCCATCCATTGTCAACTCCTCCCACATCCCCTTTATCCAAAGTACCAGAAACAATAACAAACTGATGCGTGTTCGGTGCAGACTGTGAAACCCAAAAAACAAAAAAAGGATTCTGCGGATCAATG
>CAYQQA010000049.1:0-5957 GCA_964419805.1 Candidatus Woesearchaeota archaeon | reverse complement strand
TTCAATATTTGTGAGTTCTTTCAAAATTCTTTTTTCAATTGCTTTTTTAGGGTCCGGAATATTTGGAATCCTTTTTCTGATTTCTTCAAAATTTTCAAATTCTTTTTGTTTTCTTTCGTTAATTATTTCTTTCATGTGTTTTTTGCCCATTCCTGGCAACAGTTCTATTTGATGCATTCTTTTGTTTATTGCTTCAGATTTGTTAAAGAAATCCACAAAACTTTTTTCCCTTTCTTTAACTACATTTTCTATAAACTCCTGAAGTTGGTTTTTGGCGCTTTCAGTAATTTTTTCTCTTTTCAGTCTGCCCTGGATAAAATATATTTCTGGCCTTTTTCCCTCGCCAATATAAACTTCTTGCCCAATCTTCAAAGAAATTTCTCTTCGTGGAACAAGCTCCAAAAGAGTGAGATTATTTTTTCCAATAGCCTGCACTATTGGCATCATCTTTCCCTCCAACGGATAACCGTTTGGTAAATATTCTAACACTATTGCAAATTCTTCTTTCCCCATTTTTATTCATTTAATCTCCCTATTTCAGCCATGTTTCTTCACAACCTCCAAAACTTTCTTTATTTCTTCCTCATCCAATCCAATCCCTCTAACAACTTTGTTAACATCCTCTACAGTTTTCGGAAGCACATCTATAATTTTACTCACACTAAATTCGTCAAGCTTCAAAATATCCAAATCTTCTAGTTCTTTTCGCATTTCTTTAGCTTCTTTCGGTTTCATTTTTGAAAATTTTTTGACAAAACCTTTCAATTCTTTGTTGTCTCCAAAGTATTCGGTTGATTCAGCTATACCCAAAGAGGTTTTTTCTTTTATCATTGTATCTTCTTTAAATGTATTGGGTGTATTAAAAACTTTTTTTCTTTATTTTGATCCTTAATTTTAATCAATTTTACATTTCCCCTGGAACCTTCAACAACCCCTGTTCTTCCTTGCAGCCTTTTTGGAAAATTAAAATCCACGCTTTTTTCAACGTTCACGGCAACTTTTTCGCCCTCTTTCAGCTTTTGAAAATATCTGCTAAATTCAATCTTGCCTTTCTTTCTAATTCTTTTGCCTTTCATAATTAATTCAGAAATAAGTCCTTTAAAAAACTATCTAATCTCCCAAACGGATTTATTTTAATTTTGCTGTCGAGCCCGGATCGCACAAATCCCCTTTTTCACGAGCCTCTTCCATATTTTGTACAATGGCTTTAAACATTTTTTCGCCCCATACTCCTTTTCCGCAGCGCGAACAAAAATCAACAACAGAATCCTGTTCTAATTCAGTCCCGCAATATAAACACTTTTTCATCATCCCTCTGTTTTTGAGTTAAATCAATTTCAGTTTATAAACTTTTAGACTTATTGTTTTTTATTTTTTTCTTTTTAATTTTCCTCCAAATAAACCAAACAACCAACACCAAAATAATAATTGCAAGGTAAATTCTTAGATTATTCTCTGAAATAAAACCTTTTTTAATTGCTTCCTCTTTGGTGTAGACTTTTAAAGGAATGTTAACACTTTCAGTTTTGTCAGTATTTTCAAAATCTTTATATTGGATTTTTGCAGAAAGAATCGTGTTGGTATCCGTAAATATCACATCAAAACTTGCGATATCAGTATCATCAGAATCAATGCTCCCGATAAAAACCTTGTCTTTAGACAAAAGTTCAAACCCTTTGGGATTAATTTCCACAACCACACTTTTAATTTCACCAAGTCCTTTGTTTATAATCTCAAGTGAAACTTGCCCGTCAAATCCCACAATTGCAACAGGTGCCGTTTCCCCTTGGGCCTCCGCTGAAAAATCAAGTTCAGTCCTGGCGGAAACTCTAATCCCAAAACTTCCCAAGCTTTTTTCTCTTTCATCAGTTTCAACATTTAAATAACTCAATTCGTAAGGAATCTGATAATCTCCTGGAGCAATATCATTGGAAGCTTTTAGCTCAAAGCTCACAGAATCATCATCATCTTCATCCAAATCGTCAATATCTCTTTCCGAACTTCCCACAACTGAAAAAGGCAAATCAGAAATGTCTAATCGAAGGGAAACATCTTCAATATCAAAATTTCCGTTGTTGTCAACTTCCAAGGAAACTCTTTCACTTTCTCCAGGGAAAACAGTCACATAATCGGCGTTGACAATTATTGCACTTACAAAATTCAAACAAAATAAAACAACCGCAAACAAAATTAATTTAGTGTCCATCCTATTTCACGTTAATAACTTTTTATAAAGATTATTGTGCTGAATTTCTTAGCTTACCAAAACTTTATAAACTTAATTTAAACATTATAATTATGATAATCCCTATAAGATGTTTCAGTTGCGGAAAACCTATCGCTCATCTTTGGAAAGAATTCAAAGAACGGGTTGCAAACAAAGAATCTTCAAAAAAAGTTCTCGACGATTTAGGACTGGAAAGGTACTGTTGCAGATCTATGTTCTTAGGTCAAGAAGACTACCTAGAATTAATCGCAAGATTCAAAAAGAGTTAATCAACAACACCCTACCTCAGAATTTTTATTTATCGGCATAACTGTTTCTTCCAAATCATCCATATGAAGCTTCCACCTTGCCGTATGGCCACAAAATTCACAAGCTGTATTCACAAAGCCTTTGCCAATCCTAATCTTGGGTTCTTTGTAAGGGTGAAAGCATTTCGAACAATACTGTCTTTTTTTAATTCCTAATTTTATATTATGCCTCATCGCAAGTCTTTTTATTTTCCCAACTTCTTTAGAAGATTTATCTTTAATCTCTTTAAAAAATTCATCAATTTGTTTTTTTGCTTCCGTTTTTGAAAATTTTTTTTTCATAAAGAAATAAAAGAAACTGGTTTTATAAATGTTTGATGAGAGACAGCACTGATGCTTCGCAGCTTGTGGGCCACTAACACAAACAGCGTAGGAAGCTTAACTTCTGGGTTCGGAATGAGACCAGGTGTTTCCAACCTACTATGGCCGTCTCCAATTTTAATCTGTTGTTGAGGTTTATAAAGTTTTTTATAGGCTTGATTAGTTGTAAAAATAGGTGGGAATTCCAAAGTCCTTACAGGAGGCACGAGGTTATTGGGAAGTGTGTAAAGTGAAATCAATAACAGCTTCACAATGACTGAGCAGAGAAGAAGTTCTTGGATGCTGGAATCTAAAAACCCTCAGGAGGTTTTTAATGCGGAGTTGCCGGAGTGGTCAAACGGGGCAGGCTTAGGACCTGCTGGCTTAGTGCCTGCGAAGGTTCGAATCCTTTACTCCGCATTTCAAGGATTCAATTAATTGGTTTAAACGAGAGGAGAATCTTCTAAAAGAAACCGTGAGAGTTTTTGCAACTTCATCGAAGGAAATTTAAAAGTTGCTTATTCGTGTCAAAAAGGGAAGCTTCTAAAAGAAACCGTAGGTGTCTTTTATTTGGTCCCTTTACCTACATCTTTTTTGGAAAAACAATAAACTTTAAAACTCACAGTCCAATATTATCTTTATGCGTGAGTAGTTCAATGGCTTAGAATCTCTGGCTTCCAACCAGATGATCCGGGTTCGAATCCCGGCTCGCGCATGGATTAAAAAATGGAAGAACAAGAACACAAAAAAAACTGGCACGATAAGAATTACAAAAAATTACTTTTAATTCCAGTAATTCTAATTTTACTTTCTTTAATCTATTTAGTAATTTTTTATTCAAACACTGGAAGCATCATAAAAAAAGACATTTCTTTAACCGGTGGAACGAGCATAACTATTTATGAAAAAATATCTTCTGAACAAATAATTCAAGATTTATCTTTAGAATTAGAAGAATTATCTGCAAGAGAAATCTACGATTTTTTAACTCAAGAGCAAAAAGCAGTCATTATTCAAACAAAATCCGACGGTGAAACTTCAAAAGCAGTTGTAGAAAATTATCTCGGATATGAACTAAATGAAAAAAACTCAAGCTTTGAATTCACAGGTTCAACATTAAGTGAAAGTTTTTTCAAGCAATTAGTAATCGCAATCATCATCGCCTTTGTTTTCATGGCAATTGTTGTTTTCATTCTTTTCAGAAGTTTTGTTCCTTCTTCAGCAGTCGTACTTTCAGCATTTGCCGATATTTTAATGACTGTGGCATTCATTAACATCATCGGGATAAAGTTATCAAGCGCAGGAATCGTCGCGGTTTTAATGCTTATCGCTTATTCTGTTGACACAGACATTTTGCTTACTAGTAGAGTCCTTAAAAGATCAGATAGCAATATAAACAATCGACTCTTCGGAGCTTTCAAGACCGGAACAACAATGACTTTGTCCTCAATAGCTGCCGTCGGAGTTTCTTTAATTTTAGTCCAATCCTTTTCATTGGTCTTATCACAAATCTTCACAATTCTCTTGATAGGCTTGGCTTTTGATTTAGTCAACACATGGATAACTAACGCTTCAATAATTAAATGGTATGCTCTTAAAAAACATGGCTAAGTTAACGTGGAAAATCTGGCTTTTGATAATTTTCTTAGTTTTATCGATAGTTTCTTTAATAAATTTTTCAGCGTTTTCTTCAAAAGGAGTTGTGGTAACTGATGTGGTTTTTAATTCCACAGCTTTTGATTATGGATTTTCAAACGGACAAAAAATAACTGCCATCGATGGTGAAAAAATAAATTCTCTAGAAGATTATACCTTTGCAATCTCAAACAAATATTCCTCCTCAGAAAAAGTAAAAACTATTTTTACAACAGATGCTGGGGAAATCATTTATTTTTCTAATCATGCCCCGAACATGACTCTAGCTGAAATTTCTTCAACAAATCTTAAGTTAGGTTTGGATCTGGCAGGCGGAGCAAGAGCCTTGGTAAAAGCGCAGGATCAAGAGTTAACCTCTTCCCAAGTAAACAATTTAGTTGATGTGGTTAGAAATCGATTTAATGTCTACGGACTTTCAGATGTTAATGTGCTGTCAGTTTCAGATCTTTCCGGAGAGCATTTTATGCTTATAGAAATTGCAGGAGCAACACCGAGTGATTTGCAAAACCTAATTTCCCAGCAGGGAGAATTCGTCGCTAAGATTGGCAACGAAACTGTTTTTGAAGGAGGTGAGAAAGACATAGCCTCGGTTTGCAGAAATGATGCAACATGTGCTGTGATTGAAGGGTGTTTCCCTTCTGATCAAGGAAATTATTTTTGCAATTTTAGATTTTCAGTTTATCTAAGTGAAAACGCAGCCGAAAAACATGCAGACATAACTAAAGATTTAGCAGTAAATTCGTCTTCTCAAGGAAATTTTCTTTCTAAATCATTAGACCTTTATCTCGATGGAAATCTTGTGGATTCTCTTTTGATCAGCGAAGGGTTAAAAGGAAGGGTAACAACCCAAATTTCAATTTCTGGTTCAGGTGAAGGGACAACACGGCAAGAAGCTTTGGAAAACACCGAAGAGGAAATGCATCATTTACAGACAATTTTAATAACTGGAAGTTTACCTTACAAACTTGAAATTGTAAAATTAGATACAATCTCTCCAATCCTCGGAAAAGAATTTTTAAATGCGATAATAATTGCAGGAATCACCGCGCTTTTAGTGGTCTCGATAATTGTATTTGTTCGATACAAAAAGATAAAATCTTCCTTAGCGTTACTTTTAACAAGCTTTTCAGAAATTTTAATCATCCTTGGAATAGCTTCGTTAATTGAATGGAATCTTGATCTTCCAAGCATTGCCGGAATTTTGGCAACAATTGGAACTGGAATCGATCAGCAAATAATTATCATCGATGAATCAAAACATTCTGTTTCGTTGAGCTTGAAACAAAAAATGAAGCGAGCTTTTGCAATAATTCTTGGAGCTTATTTTACAACAGTTGTTTCACTAATTCCTCTTCTCTGGGCTGGTGCAGGGCTTCTGAAAGGTTTTGCAATCACAACAATCATAGGAATCAGTGTCGGCATATTAATAACTCGGCCCGCTTTCACGGATATAATCAAAAAAATTG
>CAYQQA010000048.1:0-5964 GCA_964419805.1 Candidatus Woesearchaeota archaeon | reverse complement strand
CTCCTCATCCAAATAAAAGGTTCACCCAATGTTCGAGGTTTCCATTAATTAACAACTTGTCAAATCGCGAACGCAGTGAGCCAATTTTTTATTTTTCCAAATTATCACCATATCCTCGAGGTTTTTGTATTAATTCTAAACAAATATGCGAGCGAACGCGAGCAATTTTTCCTTTTGAATATTCTTAATCAATTAATAACTTTTCAAATCGCGAGCCAATTCTAATCTCAATCTCCCAAGATCTCAGATTTTTTATCCCAAGTTTTTTCTGCCTGAAAAGCATTATTCTCAAAAGCTTTTTGAGCAGAGATTATCCTCGAAGTTTCGCCAGAACTCAAAGCAGTTGCCAAATTCCTCGCAGTAAGAAGAAACATATTCCCACAATCAGCCTCTCTTGCAACCACATCATACAAACCAGATTCAGGAAGCAAATTCCCCATAATTCCTGCCGCACTCTCATAATTCCCTTTTTGGAAACATTCACTTATTTGTGGTTTAACCAACAGGTTATAATGAGATACAATATCTTTCACAATATCTCTTGCATTCATAAAAAACAAACTTACCTTGAGTTTAAAAATTTATCTAATCCTAAATCTCAAAATTCCACCAATCCCTCCCATATTCGCAAATTGCTTTCCCTCTTCAGTCTCCGTAGAAACCATTTCAACACCTGCCCCCGTGTTTTTCGCCATCTTGCTCAACTCACCAACAATCTTTTTTTCAATATCCTTTGACAAAACCAAAAGATCAACAGCACCTACTTCTAAAGCTTTTTTAGTCTCATCTTCTTTAAGCGCCGCCATCTCCCTTTTCTCACCAAGCGTCTGAAAAAATTTCTCCAAAATTTTTTTCTCGTGAATAATTTCCTGGTCAGCCAAAATATCCTGCGCTTTTTCAACAAGCTCGCCAAGACCAGACTCTGAGGTGTCTCCCAAATCAATCCGCCCAATAACTTTTTCCTTCAGCTTCGTTGCTAAATATTCATTGTCCAAAAACTCATCCTTAGTCGGAATCGGCCCACCAACCAAAATCCCCTTCAACTTTTTATTTTCATAAAAAATCTTTTTCATCCCATCTGCAATTCTTTTATAAAATTCTTTAGTCAAACCCTCTGTGATTCTGTGAAATCTCTGGCTGCTCTGACCCCCTGCCCGCACTTTGCTCGGAATTCCCGATGTCATTTTCTGCAAAATCCCAATCCTTTTCCCCTCAAGTATTCCAATTGTCGCCTCTTTCCTATCCATTACCAAAAGCCCAAAAATCTCCGAGACCTCCAACATTTCTTTCAAAGATTCAAGAACAAATTCTTTATCACATCTGTAAAGCCTGTCCTTCAAAGGCTGAGGTGGCTCAATAGCCCAAATCTGAATATCCTGCTGTCCCTCAACTCCTGAAACATCACCACAAAAAACCGCAAGCCCATTCTCAGGCGTTTTCTTCAGCGTCTTCAAATATCTAACAATTTTCTCCAAAGCATCAATAACATTTTTCCTCGTCGCCGTCGACTTAATATTTTTCGCCGTCGACTTTTCAGCTTCCAACTGCCTCTGAACAGAATTCACATCGTAACCTGCAGGAACGTAAACCGTAATCAACTCAGTATGCCTGCCTCGGTAATCTTTAATCTCTTCCAAAACTTCAGACAATTCATCTTTACTTAACATAATCTAACAAGAAAAATTTACTTAATAAAAGTTTGGGCTTCAACTTCTTTTATGATGAAATCAAAAAAACTCAACACTAAACTTCCCAGTTTTTATTTCTTTGGCGTTCGTAACATTTTTTAAATCATCCAACATCTCCTCCAAGTCCGCATAACCAATTTTCTCAATAGTCAAAACACATTCAGAATTCATCGGCTTTTTAGCCTTTGTTTTTTCAGACCTGACTTTAGACAACAAATCAACAAAAAGAGTCCACTTATTAGCATGAGATTTAACCTCCTCATCACTCCAACCATTCAAATCTCCAACCTTGGGCCAACAGCAAACATGGACTGACTTTTCTTTTTCAAACTTCTTGAAATAATTCTGATAGATTTCTTCGGTCACAAAAGGCATAATCGGCGCAATCATTTTAATCACGGCAAACAAACAATTATATAAAACATATTGAGCAGACTTCTTAGCATCACCTTTTCCATGGTAAACCCTTTTCTTAACAATTTCCAAATAAGCATCTGTAAAAAATTTCCAAAAAAACTCTTCTACATTAAATTTAGCTATGGAATATTCATAATTTTCAAATCTGTAAGTAACATTAAAAATAGTTCTGTTCAACTCTATCAAAAATTTCTCATCCAATTTCTCCAACTTCTTCGGTTTCTTCCCATCCCAATCTTCAAGATTCATAAAAACAAACTTTGAAGCATTCAGCAATTTATTCACAAACTTTTTTCCAGCAACCAAATCTTTTTCCTGGTAATCCAAATCATTTCCCAAACTCGAACCCGCCGCCCAAAATCGCAAAGCGTCCGCGCCAAACTCATCCAAAATTTTCTGCGGCTCCACAACATTCCCCTTAGACTTCGACATTTTCTCTCCTTTAAGTTTCACAAAACCAGAAACCATCACATCATTCCAAGGAATTTTCTTTTTGTGCAAATAACTCCTAACAATTGTATAAAAAGCCCAAGTTCTAATTATATCGTGAGCCTGAGGCCTTAAAGAATAAGGAACAACAACTTTATTTTTCACGAGACTTGAAGCAATCTGTGGAGTCAAAGAAGAAGTCGCCCAAGTATCCAAAACTTTTTTTTCGCCAACACAATCACCTTTGCACTTCAGACATTTTTTATTTTTAGTCAAAGGATCAACGGGAAGCTCTTTTTCATCAGCCAAAAATGTCTCATTACATTTTTTACAATACCAAACCGGAATCGGAATTCCAAAATGCCTGTCCCGAGAAATACTCCAATCCCAATCCAAACCCTTAATCCAATTCTCATAACGTTTATACATAAACTTCGGATGCCAATTTATTTTCTTTCCAAGCTCAATCCATTTTTTCTTCTTATCCAAAATCTTAACAAACCACTGCTCGGTCTCAATAAATTCAATCTCCATCCCGCACTTATCATGAACATTCACAACATGCGAAATTTTCTTCTGCTCTTTAATTAAATCATTTTTTTTCAATTCTTCAATAATTTTTTCTCGAGCATCTTTAATTTTAACCCCATCTATCTTGCCCTCTTTTTCGACAACAACATTAGGCTTCAATTTATGCCTATTAATCGCGTCAACATCAAACTTATCTCCGTAAGAACAAATCATCAAAACCCCTGTTCCTTTCTCAATGTCAGCCGACTTGTCAGCGATCACAGGAACATCCTGCCCGAACAAAGGCACTTTTGCTTTTTTCCCTACAAATTTTTTATAACGCTTATCATCAGGATTCACAAAAACCGCAACGCACGCTCCTAAAAGTTCCGGTCTTGTCGTTGCTATCAACAAATCCTTTCCATCAATTTTAAATTTCAAAGTCAAAAACAAACTGTCCTTATTTTTATCTTCAAGCTCTGCCTGCGCAATCGAAGTCTGACATTCAGGGCACCAAATAGTTGGGAACTCTTCCCTAAAAATATCTCCCTTCTTATAAAGTTCAATAAAAGCCTTTTGCGAAATCCTCCTCGAGTTATCATTAATAGTTGAATAATGTGCCCGATAATCTGCACTCACTCCCAAATTCTTCCAATCATCAACAAACTCCGGCGTCACTTTTTTCAAAGTCTTCAAACACAAATCAATAAACCTCTCCCGAGACATTTCCTTGCTCTTAACTTTATTCAACCGCTCAACAAGCTTCTCTGTCGGCAAACCATTATCATCCGTGCCAAACGGATAAAAAACATTTTTCCCAGACATTCTTTGAAACCTTACAATAAAATCCTCATGTGCATAATGAAACGCATGACCTATATGCATTGCCCCCGAAACAGTGGGAGGATCGGTATCAACAGAATAAATCTTTCCTTTCTTAGCAAGTTTTGGATTAAACTTGTAAATTCCTTCCTTCTCCCAAAACTTCTTCCATTTCTCCTCTGTTTTTTTAAAATCGTAATTATTCTTCGCCATTAAAAAAATAACAACAACAACTTTTAAAAACTATCTCTTCTAAATTATCCCATGGCATATGAATTAAATTTATCTCTTTTTCAAAAAGGGAAGTTTCTAAAAGAGACAAGTAAATGTTTCGCAACTTCCATCGGAGACAGTTTAGAAGTTGCTTATCCGTGTCAAAAAGGGAAGTTTCTAAAAGAAACCGTAGGTGTCTTTTAAATGGCAAACCCTGGAATTCAAATGCCCGCAGGATTCGGCGGGTTGATGAGATACGGCGAAGAATACGAAAGCAAATTTCCACTCAGACCGTCACACGTAATCGCGTTCATAATTTTAATTGTCATTTTCAGAATCGGCTTAAGTTTTTTCTATGGCTAATCATCTTTTGCAAAATCTATTTCAAAAAACATTTTTTCTTTCCAAAAGTTTTCCCAAAACCAAAAACAATAAAAACCCCACGTTTCTTCTAAAAACATGTTTCCAGGATTAGGCGGATTAAATCCAAAAAAAATGCAGGCAGTAATGAAGCAAATGGGAATTGCCCAGGAGGATATCCCTGTTTCTAAAGTCATCATTGAAAAAACGGACGGAAATAAATTAATAATCGAACCGGCGCAAGTTACAAAAATAAAAATGCAGGGTCAAGAAACTTTCCAAGTAATCGGCGAAACCAAAGAAGAAACTGGTGAAAAATTCTCTGAAGAAGACATAAAAACAATTGTAGGAAAAACCGGAAAAACCGAGGAGGAAGCAAAAAAAGCCCTCGACGAAACCGGCGACCTCGCAGACGCAATCATGAAACTGAGTTAATCACTAAACTTTTCTTCAACACCATAATCCATATTAATTCTTATCACTTCTAAATTTAATGGAAAAATTCATCGAATATCTTCAAGAAGCTGAAAAGAAAATCAAAAACTCAGACCACATAGTCTACGTAACAATTCCACTCGTCAAAGACAAAAAACTAATTTTAAAAATTCTCGAAGAAATAAAAAAAGCTGTCGCATACATCATAAACTCAATTCTGCAATACGAATACGTGTTTAAAAAAATAAATTTGTCCAAAGACGCAAAAACCAACTTCCAAACTTTCATCCAAAAATCATCCAAAAGATTTGACATAACAAAAGAAGAAATAACAGAAATAATCGACTTGTTCGAAATAGCAGAAGCACACAAACACAGCCCAATGGAATTCCCACGCAAAGAAAAAATAATCATTCTTAAAACAAACATGAATCATATTTCACTAAACCTTGAAAAAATAAAAAAATTCCTTTTTCTAAGTAAAAATCTCTTAAAGAAAGTCAAATCAAAAATAACACTACACTAAAGTAAAAGTATAAAAACCTATTTTTCTTTCTACTTCACACTTCTAAGTCTGATGGAAGAAATAATACAAGCCAAGATTAGCGCAGATCATCTGCTGTATGTAAGTTTGAAGTACACAAAAACGTGTGATGTTATTGTAAATCTTCTTCTTAGATGGCGGGAGGTCATAGAAAGAAGCAACGATAAAATACTTCAAAAAGCAAAAAAGAAGAAAAAAATAAAATCAGTTCCTCAAAATCCCGTTGGAAAAATAGACGTTCTCAAAAAACTTTTCAAAAAAGACAAAAACTTTCTGGAAGTCTTAAGCTTATACGAAATGCTCAAAAAAATACAAGAACTCAGAAAAGAACGAATCGGCGAATTCAGAAAAAATGTAACACTCAAAGTATTTTACAAAGGAGAGGAAATACATATAAATTTAGACAAACTCAAAGAATACGCAGACCAATTAGAAAAGTTTATAAGCACCGTTAAGCAATTTTTAATGTCTTAAGTAAAACTAACTCTAAGATGAATAACCCCGCCCTAAAGGGCGAGGTATCAAGGATTAAAAAATGTTAAAACT
>CAYQQA010000047.1:4148-6067 GCA_964419805.1 Candidatus Woesearchaeota archaeon | reverse complement strand
ATGGCTTTCAGGCGCGGCAACTATTAAATTTTTCTTCAAATTCTTCATAGCAACATACCATTTTTTTTGTCTTCCAAAACCGCGCTTAACATCAATTCCAAATCTCGACCCAATTCTCTGCCCGATAGTATAATAGTAAATCCCGTCGTGCTCGCCGATTTTTTCACCCTGCGGATTCACAATGTCACCTTTTTTTGGCTTGATTTTTTTCTGAAGAAATTTTTTCAGATTCACCTTTCCAATAAAACAAATTCCTACAGTTCCTTTTTTATTCCAATTAGGAAAACCATTTTTCTCTGCAATTTTTCTAACTTTTTTTTTCTTTAATTTCCCAACCGGAAAAATTATTTTCGCAAGTTCTTTTTGATTTAATCTGTAAAGAAAATAAGACTGATCTTTTGATTCGTCTTTTGCCCTCAACAGTCTAAATTCAGAACCAGTTTTTTTTATTCTTGCGTAATGGCCTGTCGCTACAAAATCGCAACCAAGTTTTTTCGCTTCTTTTATCAACATCGGAAATTTAATTTTGTTATTGCAGTTCACATCAGGATTCGGTGTAATCCCTTTTTTGTAAAGTCTGAACATTTCATCCACAACAAATTTTTTATATTCCTTTTCAAAATTCAAAGTCACAAGCGGAACGCCGATTATCGCAACGATTTTTTGAGCCGTGCGTTTTTCCTCCCGCCAAGAACATTCACCGTAAGAATTTTTTGTGTTGCTCCAGTTAACCATGAACGCACCGACAACTTCATAACCCTGTTTTTTCAAAAGCAAAGCTGCAACTGAAGAATCCACTCCGCCGGACATCGCAACGAGAACTTTAGGTTTTTTCATCTTTCCCATAACCCAATAAATTCAACAACAATTAAAAACCTTTTTCTCTTTATTTAATAATGGTCGAAAAAGCAACTTTCGCTGCAGGATGTTTCTGGCACGTAGAAGAAGTTTTTTACAAAACTAAAGGAGTCGTCAAAACAGAAGTAGGATTCATGGGAGGAGACGAAAAAAAATTTCCAAAACCGTCTTACAAGGAAGTTTCTTCTGGAAAAACCGGTTACGCAGAATCTGTAAATCTCGAGTTCAATCCTAAACAGATATCCTACGAAAAACTGTTGGAAATTTTTTTCACAAACCAGGACTCCACCCAATTTCATAGACAAGGTCCTGATGTCGGAAGTCAATATCGTAGCATTATTTTTTATCGTAATGAAAAACAAAAAAAACTCGCAGAATCTGCCAAAGCAAAATTTCAGAAAAAATCAAAAAAGAAAATAGTGACGGAAATCGTCAAAGCTGGAAAATTTATCAAAGCAGAAGATTACCATCAAAAATATTTTAAAAAACATCCTGTTGTTTGCAAGATCATGAATATTTTTGGAAAATGAAACCGAAATTTACAAAAAAACTAAACGAAAAGCAGTTGAAAATTTTAAGAGATCGAGGAACAGAAAGAGCTTTTACTGGCAAGCTTCTTCACAACAAAAAGAAAGGAGTTTACAAATGTGCTGCGTGCGGAAATGTGCTTTTCAAAAGTGAACACAAATTTGATTCAGGAACCGGCTGGCCAAGTTTTTACGACCTCGCCAAATCCGGAGCGGTAAAATTAAAAAAAGATTTCAAATTGATTTTCCCGAGAACAGAAGTTCTTTGTGCAAAGTGTGGAGGCCATTTGGGCCATGTTTTCAAAGACGGTCCAAAAGAAAAAACCGGAAAACGATACTGCATTAATTCCTGCGCTCTTGATTTCAAGAAACGCTAAGCACTCATTCTCTTCTGAAAATTCTGCCCGTACTTTTTGCCAACATTACAAAAATCCAAACAAAGAACACCTAATGAGTTCAGCCTCTTTTCAGAAACTTTTGATAAATCTTCAAGGTTATTCACAACCATCGAGACCAGCCTAGATAGTTCGCAAG
>CAYQQA010000047.1:0-4138 GCA_964419805.1 Candidatus Woesearchaeota archaeon | reverse complement strand
AAGCCAATGTGATTCCTTCCCTAATTAAATAAGGACTTTTTTCTTGATACTTCTCAAGATGTCTTCCTCTGTGTGTTTCAAAAACCTCGCGCAAATATTTTCCTGCACCATCGTCCTCATCAATCTCCCTTCTTCCTAAAAATTTTTCATCATCAAAATGCTTTTCAACCTTTGTTTTTGGAAGAAGCGTTTTGTAAAGTAATTTTCTAAGTTTAGCAATTGAACTAGATTTAACTTTTCCTTCACGCAAATAAAAATGAATATCCAGGGCAGAGTTAAGAGCTAATCCTGTAAAATCACCGTGTTGCAAGTACCACAATAAATTATAATTCTCAATCTCTTCCCATTCTTCCAGAGAATCCATTATTGAATTAAATCAAACTTATTTTTAAAGATTCTCGTGATATAAAGTATAAAATACTCAAGCAAGTTCTCTTCAAATAGAAATAAACAATAAAATAAACAAACGTCCCGGGTAGGATTCGAACCTACGACTTCACGGTTTCAGCTTTTGAACAAAAGTGAACGAACGAGCTTGTCGCGCTTAACAGCCGTGCGCTCTAACCAACTGAGCTACCGAGACTTTAAATTAATTAAGAACCATGACTTTTAAATTTATCTTTCAACCCCAAATCAATCACCGGTTTTGCCTGATGCTTCTCAAGATAAGAATAAATGTTCGATTGCTTCGAGCCCTTTATCAAAGAAACAATTGCATTGTTTGTGATTTCAATTTTCTCAGCATCGCCAACAACTCCTATTTCGTTCCCGTTCAATTCCAAAAAGCAATCAGCTAAATGAGAAATCGTCTTCAAAGTCTTTCCTTTTTTCCCAATAAGCCTAGCCCGTATTCTTTCGAAATTTTTCTGCTTAGCGTGTTCCTTAATATTTATTTTTTCAAAAACACAATTCTCATTTTTTACAGCCATCGCGTGCAACAGCGGAAAACCGAAATCAATCGCCTGAATAGCTTTCTCTGCAACAAATTCGTTTTCTGGCGTCCCTTCTAAAAAAACTTCTTTCCCGCGATTCGAAATCTTGATGCCGAGCTCCTTCTCAAACTTTTTTTTGTTCTTCAAAATTCTCGGCAGTTTTTCAACCAATAACTTTATCATAATCTTAAAAAAAGAAATCAGGTTATAAATTTTTTGATTCCGTAAAACTTTTATAATTACCTTTTTTAAGTTTTCAATGGACAACGGTCAAAAATATGTGGCTCAGAAGATGAAGGATATTTGTGGTTATTGGGAAAAGCCTTTTTCAGGACTTTCAGAAAGAATACCTGATATTGACAATTGCAGGAATTTTGAACCAAAAGACAACCCTTCAGGAGAAATAGGATGTTATAAATGTGTTAACTCCGAGAGACCTGGATTTAGAGGTTATGGAGAATCTTCCGGCCATGAAAAGACTGATTCATATGGAGAATAAAATTCTAAAAACAAGATTATTTTTTAATTCCCTCGCTCAAGTAAAAGATTCCCCCATAAACAATACAATCTCTACAAGCCCAGGGTTTTCATCATTTCAATAATCCTTAACTTCATTCAGAAATAATAAAAAAGTTAATCAAGTAAAATCAAATTTCATAATTTAGTTTTCTAATTTCTTTCAAGTAATGGTTTCTCCCCCTCTCAATAATATTCTCACAACAAGTTCAGGGTTTTCAAACTTATCAATTTCTCCAATTCGCGAACGCAGTGAGTCATTTTTTGCCCAAATATTTTCCAAAATCAACAATTTTCAAAAAACCTAAAACTCTTCCCCCATAGATTTCAAAAAACCCCTTGATTTAAGCCAACCAATTTGATTAGGTCTGTATTTGAACAAAACATCCCCTCTCGTATTATCTAATTCCCAAGGAACTATTATCACAACGTCGCCCGGTCTCAACCACAAAGCCCGTTTAAGCCTTCCCGGCACTCTGCAGTTCCGCGTTTTCCCATCCCTGCAGTTTATTTTCATCTTGTTTCCACCGTGCCTTTGCTCAATCACGCCCAAAATCTCATTTCCTCTAGGCACACGCACCCGAACCGGCTTCTTCTCTTCTTCAGTTTTCTCTTCATTAATATCTTTAAACTCTTCTTTTTCAAAATTTTTTCCTTCCATTAAAAAACTAAATTAAACCTTTTTATAAATGTGTTGGAAAATAATTTACATGAACTCTGTCAAAAGGAGCCCCAAACTGCGCCCCTCTTCCCAAAAGGGACAACTTTCATCAGTAATATTTTTTCTCCCCTTCCACCCACTCATCAAATTCTTTTTTCTTCAAATAAATTTCATAACCAAGAACCCAAAATCTTTCCTCTAATCTGTGAACTCTGCTAATTCATATGTACTAAACGGCAGAACTTCCTGAATAAGTTTAACCTCTTTTAATTCAAAAACATATTTCTGTTCCCTGACCCTAATTTTAACATCTAAATTTGCATCAGTAACCTGATCTTTTGTTCTAAGACTTAAGGTTTTTTTTCCTTTTTTAACAATCCAATATCCTTTTCGACCAACGTTATATTTAAATCCTAATTTTTTCTAACTCTCATAAAATCCTATTTAAACTAAAGTTTAAAAATGCACCTAATCCAGAACCAACGCAAAAGGAATTCCCTGAATTTTTCCTACAGAATTCTCATCAATAATTCTCGCTTTAATTGCAGCCTTCACAGACTTCTCGCCGACAATATTGAATGTCGCGTCCTCAACAGCCATTTTCTGCAAAATATCTATAACTTCACTCTCTCCGGTTTTCTCACCTTTGTAAAAATTTTCCTTCACATCAAGCTGAAACTTGCCTTCCCCAAAGTGCTTTCCCAAAATATCTGCATCACACAAAGCAACCACATCCCTGTAAGAACGAATTATTTTTATAAACATTAAAAATTAAAAAAAGAATAAGTTAAAAACCTTTTTATTTATTTTTCTGAGCAAAATCTTTAGATACAACTCTCCAACATTCATGAGTTCCTGAAGGCGACTTTGTTACAGCGAATTTCCTTCCTTTCTTGTCAACAATTCTGTATTCTGTTGTTTTGAATTTTTTCTTCGATTTCACGTCATAAAACTCAAGCTCTTCTTTTGCCATCTTACCTCCTTTTAACTTAAGTTAAAAATTTTTTTTAGCCTCTCCTGACTTAACCGCTGCGTCTGCGTTGACCTTTGACAAAATCTTGCAGACCTTTGTCCCGCAACTAGCACACTTGCCCTTTGCCATATATCCTCCCCGCGCAGTCTGGTCAATCACAGCATCTTTCATTTCTCTCTTTTCTTTACACCTCATGCATCTTCCTTCTAACATGTTTTTACTAGGTAATTTTGTTTTATAAACATTTTTATTCTTTCAGAAACCTCTAATATACCTTATTTTGCCTTCTGGTGAAAAAATTTCTGTCAAAGTTCTCTCAAGTTTTGGGCCTCTTAAATGTGCAATATGCCCCTGATGAACCTCCGTTATTCTTGCCCGCCTCTTTAACTTCATCCCCCCACTCCCTCTTACTTTTTTCTTATTTGTTACACTCCACTCCCTTTGTTTAATCAATAAATCTTTTCTGTGCTCAAGATAATATTTTTGCCTATACTCCTTTTCTAACATTTTTCTGGCATCCTTTAATTCTCCTTTTTCCTCTGCCTCATCAATTGCACCTTCAATACTTTTGTAACACTTTAAAGTAATTCCTATTACATCATCTCGGGAATGATATCTTCTTTCTTTTTTTATAAAACTACACACTACTTCCTCAGGAGTTGCCCTCTTTCTAAAACCTGCTAAATATTTTTTTCTTGGTCTATTTTCAGTCAAGCCGTGTTTTTCACACCGTCTGTCAGTATTTAAATCCCTTGCAATTTTTTCCCAATTTCTATTTTCTGCTTTGAGCTGTTTCTGTTCAGCTTCTGAAACCAAAGGGAAAAGATTTATTCTTGAAAAAGGTCTCACAACAGAGATATAATAATTGCTTTGCCTAATAAATTCAATCCATGAAACCAAGTTTGTGCGGTCATAATTTTCCATAATTTTGATGTTGCTCTATAGTATATTATCATTATTTTCACTAAAGAAAAACAGTTATTTTATTGGCAAAATGTTGTAGTAGTTAGTTAGTTAGTTAGTTGTTCCTCACTGAAAACAGATGATATGAAAACT
>CAYQQA010000046.1:0-6078 GCA_964419805.1 Candidatus Woesearchaeota archaeon | reverse complement strand
ATGTATATTTGCAAGACAAAGAAAAAAACAAAAACTTTAAATACTAATATGTCTTACTTTAACATATGATAAATAGAAACATATCGGAAAAAGAGCACTACATGGCATATAAAATATTCTTCGGAACTTTGGTCAGCGAGCCGAGGCTGAAAATTATTAATCTCTTGAGAAAGAAAAAAATGAACGTATCTGAAATCGTTAAAAAATTAAACGCCGACCAGACGGCGGTTTCGCATGATTTAAGGAGGTTGAAAAATTGCGGATTTGTCGTTGTGGAAATTAAAGGAAAATATCGATATTATAAACTGAACGAAAAAACAATCAAACCTCTCATGAGCCTGATTGACAAGCACATGGCAGGATTTTGTATCCATATATTAAAAAATAAAAAGGAGGTGAAATAAATGAAGAGAATGCAAACGTTATCATTAGGAATCTTGCTTTCTATGATTAGTTTTGTAAGCGCGCATGAAGGAGATGACCTTTATGACCATCACGGAATGATGGGTTATTGGGGCGGAATGTATGGAATGAGTATTTTTGGGTGGTTGTTCATGACTCTTGTCGTTGTGGCTTTGGTTTTATTGATTATTTGGCTGATAAAACAGATACAAGAACCAAAAAGGAGAAAATAAATGGTTTACGGAATAAAAAAAGAAAGGAAGGGAGAGGGATGATGGTAACTGAAACATTAATTGCTCCCAAAAAGGTAGTAAATTTATATGAAGTGACAAATGTAACTCCTTTAGCAGGGATAGAAGATTATACTGAGGGAATTTATAACGGAAATTCCGCTATATCGTATGAAGATGCCCAGAAAGCTCAGCACAATTATCTGTTGAATGAAATAAGTGCTGGTAAAGATTTTAGATTGTTAGAAATTGGTTGTGGCTTAGGAACCTTGCTTGAAACGGCAAGAGAAAGAGGAGTTAATGGAACAGGCATTACAATCTCCAAAACTCAGGTCGCAAGATGCAAAGAAAAAGGGTTAGATGTTTATTTACTTAATTATAAAAACCTTCTTGAAGAGTGGAATATGAATTTTGATGGGATAATAGCAAATGGTTCTTTAGAGCATTTCTGCCAGCCGGAAGATGCAATAGCCGGAAGACAAGACCAAATTTATAAGAGGATGTTTGAGATATTTGCCAGACTCTTAAACCCTAACTCTCCTCAGAAAGTTGCCACAACATCTATTCATTTTAAAGGAGATCCAATAGAGCCAAAGAAACTTCCGAAGAATCCATTTATACAATTATTCGATAGAGAAGGATTTCACGCCGCTGTTTTGTATAGGGGATATGGAGGGTATTATCCTGCCTACGGACAGCTGGAGAAATGTGCTAAGGGTACATTTGAGATAATTAATGAAGTTGACGGAACAGAAGATTACAGAATAACTTCTAAACATTGGACAAGGGAATATAATAAAGCATTATTTACAAATACTAAAATGATGAGAGAGTTATTAAAACATTTTTTAAAAAGACCTGTTCATACTTTCTGGGTCGCATCAAGTTATATAGGTTTTCAATCATGGGCTTGGCAATTCAGAGGAGAAAATTCCAGAACAAGATTATTAAGACAAACTTGGAGAAAAAATAAAACAGGAGAAAAATGAAAAACAAGTTAGAAGAAAAAAATAAAGAATTCTTCAAAAAAATAGCATCTAAATATGATAAAGGAATTCATGGATTTTTTGTGAAAAAGAGAAACAGAAAAATAATTGAACTTACCAATATAAAAAATAACTCTAAGATACTTGATTTGGGTTGTGGTACGGGGGAATTTTTGGAAATGATGTCAAATAAAAAATCATTGCATCTTTATGGACTTGACCTCTCAAAAGAAATGCTGAAATTTGCCAGAAGAAAATTAAAGAATAAAGCTAAACTAAAATTTGGTTCTACAAAATATATGGATAAATATTATAATAAAGATTATTTTGATTATATTTTTATTTCCGACGCATTTCATCACTTTGCAGAGCAAGAAAAAGTTATAAAAAAGGCAAAAACATTGTTAAAAAAGAAGGGAAAATTGATAATTGCCGATTTGAATTTCGGTAAATTTGGGAATAGTATTTTTCATATAATAGAGCCCGGAAATTCCGGAATGCCGACGCTGAAAGAATACAGAAAACTTTTCGAAGAGAATGATTTTCATCGTATCACGCAGAAAAAAATCGGGATTTTTTCTTTTTACATGATTGGAGTCAAATGAAAAAAACATACAAAATAGAAGGAATGCATTGCGCATCGTGTGCTGTTAATATTGGAAAATCCGTAAGGAAAGTTAAAGGTGTGAAAGATGCAACTGCTAACTTTGCCACTAAAAAACTTTATGTTAATCATGATGATTATGTGAACGAAGATGAAATTAAGAAAGCTGTTTCGAAAGTTGGAGATTACAAAGCTTCAGGAGAAGGAGAAGAATCTTCTAATACAAATAAATCAACAACAGGAAATCAAACAACCGTGTTCATAGTTCAGGGATTAGATAATCCTCATTGCTCTATGACTATTGAAAAAGCATTGAAAGCTGTTTCTCATGTAAAGAATATTAACCTTAATATTAATACTCATAAGGCAAAAGTGATTTATTCTGGAAACAAAGAAGATATTGTCAAAGCAATCTCAAATGCAGGCTATAAAGTTCTCGGAGAAGAAGGTAGAGAAGATGTTGAGGATGCAGAAATAAAAGAAATGAACGAAGCAAAAAAGAAAATGGGTTATGCTTGGATTTTCGCTCTACCAATTGGCCTGATTATGATTGTTGAAATGTTCACTAGTTTAGAGATTCCTTACATTGATATTTTATTTGTTTTGGCTGCTATTCCAGTCTTATTTATCTTTGGATGGAAAACTTATATCTCTGGAATAAAGTCTGCGAGATATTTGTCCTTTAATATGGACTTTCTTATAATGCTTGGAACATTTATTGCCTTTATTACTGGATTGATTAAATTTTTTGCGCCGATTGAGAATTATGCGGCAATAGCTGCTATGATTATGGCCTTTCACCTTACAGGAAGATATGTTGAAGCAAAAGCCAGAGGACAGGCATCTCAGGAGATAATGAAACTGCTTGAACTTGGAGCAAAAAATGCAACAGTTATTCGGAATGGAAAAGAAATTGAGATCCCTATTTCGGAAGTTAAGGTTAGAGATATAATGATTGTAAAGCCAGGAGAAAAAATTCCAACAGATGGTGTTGTTGTTAAAGGAGAGAGTGCTGTAGACGAATCAATGGTTACTGGAGAGAGTATTCCTAGAGACAAAATAAAGGGAAGCAACGTTATTGGAGCAACCGTAAATCAGGATGGTATATTATATATTAAGGCAACAAAGATTGGCAAAGACACATTTTTAGCTAATGTTATTAAACTTGTTGAAGAATCTCAGGGAAGTAAAGTCCCAATTCAGGAATTTGCAGATAAGATAACTGCTTACTTTGTGCCTGTTGTTATTTTTTTGGCAATAGGAACATTTGTTTTATGGCTTGTTGCACCTTCTTTCATGCAAAATATAGCCTCTTATTTTTCATTTCTGCCTTGGATTAATTTTAGTGTTGGAACCTTGGCATTAGCTTTGTTTGCGGCTATTGCTGTTTTAGTAATTGCATGTCCTTGTGCTTTGGGATTGGCAACTCCGACAGCATTAATGGTAGGATCTGGAATGGGGGCTAAGCGAGGAATCTTAATTAGAAAAGGAGAAGCAATACAGACCATGAAAGAAATTAAAATTGTTGTATTTGACAAAACAGGGACTATCACAAAAGGCAAGCCAGAAGTTAGAGAGATTTATAGTAAGGTAAAAGAAGATTATTTATTGGATGCATCAGCAAGCCTGGAAAAATTATCAGAGCATCCTTTGTCCAAGGCCGTTGTCGCAAAAGCTGGCTTAAAAAAATACAGAGAAGTAAAAGGTTTCAAGATTTTAAGAGGAAGAGGAGTAGAAGGAAAAATTGGAACTAAGAATTTTGTGATTGGAAACACAAGACTGATGAGTGAAAGAAAAATAACATTAAAAGATTTTGAAAATAAGATAAATGAATTTGAAGATAAAGGATATACAACTATAAGCGTATCAGAAAATGGAAACGCTATTGGAATTATAGGAATTGCCGATACAGTTAAAGATGATTCTGTTGAGTCCATTAAGGTCTTGAATGAGGAAGGATATAGGACAGTTATGATTACTGGAGACAATGAAAGAACTGCGAAAGCAATTGCTAAACAAGTCGGAATAAAAGAAGTGATAGCTAATGTTTTACCAGAAGATAAAGCTAAGAAAGTAGAAGAACTTCAAAAAGAAGGAATGGTTGCATTTGCTGGAGACGGAGTTAATGATGCTCCTGCTTTGAAACAAGCCAATGTAGGAATCGCAATGGGAACAGGAACAGACATTGCAATTGAGGCAGGAGATATTGTTTTAGCCAAAGGATCATTGATGGGGGTTGTTCAGGCAATTAAGTTATCTAAAGCAACATTCAAGAAAATAAAGCAGAACTTATTCTGGGCTTTTGCTTATAACATCGCCGCTATTCCTTTGGCAGTAATTGGAATACTTCATCCTGTTGTGGCTGAAATTGCAATGGCAACATCTTCAATTACAGTTGTGGGAAATGCAAATTTGTTAAGAAAGAAAAAAATATAATTGTTGAATTTTAATTTAAAAAACTAAATAAAATTATAATAAACTCAAAATTAAAATTAAAATAGCAATAAAAATTATCAAAATCAATGTCGGCTTAAAAGATTTTCTGTATGCGATCATCTCGTCAGACCTTTTTGATTTCATTAAAAGAGCTGGAATAAATTCATCGAACATAAATCCAAGACCAAAGCCAAGAAAAGTTGTCACATATATATTTTTTTCAGACAACAGAATAACTACAGATGCTATCAATGAAAGAACCATCCCATAATGTATGTGGTGGATTTTGAGACCAGTTTTTTCTCTTAAAAAAGGTTTATCGAAAATTTTTGATACAGTAAAAAACAAAGCCCTGTAATAAAGATGAGGCAATGCAAACGCGATTATAAAAAATAAAATTTCTTTATCCATACTCCCAGTTCCTCTTTTGCTTTTCAAAATCAAGTTTTATTTCTTCGAGTGTTGTGATTTCTGAAACGGGTTTGTCTTCTCTAAGTGCTGTGAACCGAGGGAATCTTAAAGCAAAACCAGATTTGTAATTCGGGGAGCGTTGAATTTCCTGATAAGAAACAGCGAGGACAATCTTGGGTTTTATCTTTACTGATTTTCCTTTTTCACTCTTTATCAACGGCTTTAATTTTTTTGTTAATTTTTCATAAGTCAAGCCTTCTTCACCTTTTTCCTTAATTCCTGTTGACATTTTTCCAATTTCTAAAAATTCATTTTTATTTTTTACTTTGCACGACAAATAAAAACTCGAAAGAACGCCGTGTCTTTTTCCGGTTCCATATTCCGCGCCGGTGATGACTAAATCTAAATCTTTTTCATCTGGCTTGATTTTGAGCATATGACCTACTCTGGATCCAGGTTGATAAATTGCTTTCAGGTTTTTCATCATCACACCTTCCTGATTGTCTTTCAATGCTTTTTTGTAAAACTCATTTGCTTTTTTTTCGTCACCTGTAATTATTTGTTTTGCGTGAATAATTTTGTATGGATTATTTTTTATTATTTTTTGAATTAGTTTTGTCCGCTTTTCAAAAGGCTCCCCTAACAGAGATTTTCCATTGTGGTAAAGAATGTCGAAGACGTTGATTTCTACAGGGAGTTGTTTCTGAAGTTTTTCAATATGATATTTTCTTCGAATTCTCTGAGAGATTTTTTGAAACTGTGTGTATCTTTTGGTTTTGCGGTCAAAGCCGACAGCTTCAGAGTCAAGAATTGCCGAATTTCCTTTAACATATTTTAAGACATAGTCAACAACTTCGGGAAATTGTCTTGTTACATTTTCCAAACGCCTTGTAAATAAGATAACTTCCTTTCCTTTTTTATGGATAATTATTCTAAATCCGTCGTATTTGTTTTTTACTGCGCACGGTTTGCCGACAGCTTTGAAACCTTCCTCAAAATTTTTTGCCTT
>CAYQQA010000045.1:0-6170 GCA_964419805.1 Candidatus Woesearchaeota archaeon | reverse complement strand
TTAACATTTTTTAATCCTTGATACCTCGCCCTTTAGGGCGGGGTTATTCATTTTTGGAGGTATCTTTCTTTTTAAAACTGTTTATTGGTTCTCACTCAAACCTTTTCTATTTCTTATCTTTTTTATGACGTCGTCCTGCATTCCTTGAGGAATTCTTTCGAATAGTTGGTCTTTTAGACTTGAGACTCCTCTGCCTTCCGTTGAACTTCTTAAGTCGTTGCTCCATCCGAGCATTTCAGCGACGGGCAGTTTTGATTCCATACTTGCATTGTCGCCTTCTTGATTTACGTTTAGCATTTGTCCTCTTTTACTGTTGACCAATTTTGTGGCTGCTCCGAGGAACTTGCTTGGCATCTCTATCACGTGGATTTGAATCGGTTCGTAAATGAAAGGTGAGGATTGTGACATTGCACCTTTGATTGCTTCTCTTACTGCTGGGTAGATTTGGGCCGGACCTCTGTGGATTGCGTCTTCGTGTAGTCTGATGTCAACTAAGGAGACTTTCATTCTTGTGCAAGGTTCTCTTGCAAGCGGGCCTTGATCCATAACTGCTTCGAATGCGTCCAGAACCATTTCAATAACTTCGCCGATGTGGACTTCTCCTCTTGTTGTGTCCATGAAAACGTTTCCATTGTAGATATCCCTGACGTCCCTTATTGTGTCTCCCGTCCATCCTAATTTTTGGAGTGATTCGAAAACGTCTTTGTTTTTCTTTTTTATTCTGCCTTCTGCGACTTCTCCCGATTTTATTGCGTTGTAGATCTCTTCTTCAAGAGGCTCTACTTTCATGTAAAAACTATTGTGTTTGTTTGGACTTCTGCCTTCAACAGCGTCAGACTCTTGTGCTACGCTTTCTCTGTAAACTATTATTGGTGGAGATGTTTTGACTTCTAAACCCTTTTCTGTTTTGATTCTGTTTTCGATAATTTCTAAATGAAGTTCGCCCATTCCTGAGATTAATGACTCACCTGTTTGTTCGTTGATTTCTATTTTTATGGAAGGATCTTCTTTTCCAATTTGTTTTAAAACTTCGACGAGTTTTGGAAGGTCCGCTGCTTTTGTTGCTTCGATAGATTTTGTGACAACTGGGTCGAATAAGTGTTTGATTGCTTCGAATGGCTCTATTGGTTGTTTGCTTACTGTTTCTCCTGCGAACACGTCTTTAAGTCCGACAACTCCGACGATGTTTCCTGCGAGCGCTTCGTCAACGATAACTCTTTGTGCACCTTTGTAAACTGAGACTTGCTGGATTCTTACGTTTCTTTTTGCGAGGTTCATGTAAACTTCATCTCCTTGTTTTAGTTTTCCTGAGAATAATCTGCCTGCAGCGACTTCACCTGCGTGTTTGTCCACGACGATTTTTGTTGGAATGAAAACCGGGCTTCCGTTTGGATCGCAGTTTTCGAGTTCTTTTCCTGTTTTGCTGTCTTCGTCGCCGTGCCAAATTTTTGGGATTCTGTATTTTTGTGCTTGTACCGGATTTGGATGGTGTCTGATTGTCATGTTTAGGATTACTTCGTGGAGAGGAGCTTTTTTTGCCAGGACTTTGAAGTTGTCTGATTCGTATGCGTCTATCACGTCTTTAAATGTTATCCCTTTTGCTTTCATGTACGGAAAACTTAGCGCCCAGTTGTGGAATGCGGAGCCGAACGCGACGCTTCCTTCGCTGACAGAGACTTTCCATTTTTCTTTGTAGCCTTCTGGCGCGATGCTTTCTATGAGTTTGTTTACGTGGTCGATTATTTTTATGAATCGTGCTTGCATGTCTTCGGGGGTTAGTTTTACTTCTTTGATTAAACGATCGACTTTGTTTATGAACAAGACTGGTTTTACAAGTTCTTTTAGAGCTTGTCTTAGGACTGTTTCTGTTTGGGGCATGACTCCCTCGACAGCGCAGGTTAAAACAATGCATCCGTCGACGGCACGCATTGCTCTTGTTACGTCTCCGCCGAAGTCAACGTGGCCGGGGGTGTCAATTAAATTTATTAAGTAATCGGCTCCGTCGAATTTGTGAATCATTGAAACTGACGCGCTGTCTATTGTTATTCCTCTTGACGCTTCGTCTTCATGGAAATCAAGGAATCTTTGTTTGCCTGCTGTTTCTTCTGAGAGCATTCCTGCACCTGCGAGCAAGTTGTCTGAGAAAGTTGTTTTACCGTGGTCAATGTGCGCTGCGATTGCTATGTTCCGGATTTTGTCCTGGACTTTCATTAATTTTGTTATGGGAGTTTTATCAGCCATTATTGTTTATCGAGAAATTGGTTTTTAAAACTTATTATTCAAGATATTCTATTTCTTTTATTTCCATATGGATTCTTGGGATGTTAATTCTGTGCAATCTGTCTAATATATGATAACCCAGCCCTTTAGTTATTGTTTCGTATTCTACCTTGATTTTTTTGTGAAGGTATTCTGTTAGCTCTTCTAGAAATTCATCTTTGGGAAATGACTCATCTTGTTTGAACAGGTCTAAAATATTTTTTAATTCTGTTTTTCGTTTGTATCTATTCAGAGTTTTTAGAGAAGGTTCCCAGACAGTTTTGTAGAATTCTATTCCTCCGACGACAATTTTTAGATCTCCTATTGCGAAGATTCCGTTTATTATTTCAATTTCTTCAAGAATTCCTTCTATTTCTGGCATTTGATTTGAGAAGTAATTGTGTTTTTAAATTTTTGGATTAAACGCACAAGGAATAATTGTTATGCCTTGGTTTTTGCGGAAAGTAGAATTCTGTAGTCGCAAATGTTTTTCGGTTTTCTATTTTTTGTTCAAGTTGCGAGTTTGCTTTTGGTTTATTTTGTTTATGGTTTGGGTGAATTACCCCCACAACCTCTTAGTATAAAATATAGGATTATCCCACCTACAACTAACCCTCCTAAAACTTTTGTCCTCCTGAAGGTTAGCCTCCGCCAGAGGAGCTGTATCTAGATTGAAGAGGTGTAAAATTCATAACTTCTTAAAGATTCAGAACTATTTAAGGATTTCTATATTACAGTTTTATCGAGCTGAATCTGCTTGTTTTTCAGCTTCGTTTCGTTTTTTGATTGCGAAGCTTTCGCCGTTGTTTTCGCTCGCGAGAATTATTTCTTCTGCAAGGCCCTGCGCGATTTTTTTCTTTTTGTTGAATGCTCTGTCAGAAGATCCGTGTACAATGTGTTTTAACGCTAGGTTTATTCTTCTTAGTGGTGACACGTCGACCGCTTGAGGATATCTCGCGCCCCCGTATTCAATTACTGTGACTTCGTCTCTCGGCGCGGAATTTTCCAACGCAATTGTCAAAACCTGGATTGGATTTTTGTTTGTTTTCTTCTGTATGATTTCAAATGCTTTGAGAACGTTTTTCATTTTCTGAGTATATTTTCCTGTTGACTTTCCAAAAATAATTCTGTGTTTTTTACCTCGGTGTCCTGCGACTGCGAGTTTGTTTGCGAGCCTTTCAATTATGTTCACTTTTTCCTGGCCTGATTTGCCGACGTTTCTTCCATAACTTTTTAAAATTAATTTTGGCTCGAGGTTTATGGCTGATTTTAACCCTGGATCTTCTACTTTCACTTCGCTTAAATCATACAAGTCGAAAACTTTGAACTGCGGAATTGTTGTTTGTTTAGTTTCTGGCATTTTCTGAAAATTTTCTTGATTAATTTATTATCTATGTTAATCTGCTTGATAATTGAGTGGTGATGTTTTTTGTTTTTATCGTGTAATCTTTTCTATTTAATGTTATCTTCTACCTTTTTCGATTTTGCCTCTGACTAGTCTTTGCAAAGGTTGGTCGTTTACTTGAATGACTTGGAATCTTACGCCGGGGATATCACCTTTACTTCTGCCTTGTTTGCCGCCGATTCTTTCTATCATGACTTCATCGTGTTCGTCAACAAATTTTTGCGCGAGATTTCCTGGAATGAATGCTGTGACTTGTTTTCCGTTTTTCTTGAGCTGGACTCTGCAACATTTTCGCATCGCGGAGTTTGGTTGTTTTGCTTCTTTTTGGACTTTTTGAAGAACAATTCCTTTTGCTTGATTTGCGCCTTCAAGTGGGTCAGACTTTGCATACAAATTCAAGGTTTTCACTTTGTAATGTCTGTCCTTCCATCTGAATTTTTTCCTAACTTTTTGTTTTTTCAATGCTGACTTTAATCCCATATTTATTAAGAAGTATCTTAGTTTTTAAAGTTTCTTGTTTTTGGAATTTGTATTTATCCTTAGTAATTTTTAAAAATGTTTTTTTAGTATTTGATTAATGAATAAAAGTAGTGTTGGTAAAAAGAGGTTGATTAGTGATTTGCCGTTGGTCGTTAAGGGTGGTGCTGATTATATGGATGTTGTTACTGGTGATGTTGTCAAAGTTGATTGTTTGAGGTATTCACTTTTGCGACCTATTTCTTTAGAGGTTGGAAAGAATGGAGATGGAAAAAATATTGAGAGAGTTGTTAAAGAGATTCAAAATAAGTTCGGAAAATTGAGGGCACCTTCAGATGTTGATTTTTTATTGTTGAGTTCTTCAGTTGGTAACGGAGGAAATTATTCTATTAGTTATTGTTATTTTCGATGAATTTTTATGTTTGGATGAAAAAAATTTGGAAAATAAAAAATTGGCTCGCAAGTTCGCATATTGATTTAGAGATATTCAAAAACCTTGGAGATATTATGATGATTAGATTGATTTTACTAAATTAGTTGATATATTAAATCGAGCTTGCCCGGAAAATTTGAGAACTCTGAATTTTTAAAATTTTAAATCAGAATTTATTTTTAAATCAAAACACTTCCCATCATTAACAGTGCAAAAATTAGGACAAACCAGCCGAAGTTTATTTTTTTTGAAAGTTTCATTAAAATATGAATTGTTAAAATGCCGAAGACGAAACTTGTGAGAAGGCCGTAGAGTGCTGTTGTAGTGAAAACCAAATCCTCGAAATTTAAAATTATGTTTGCGATTAAAATTATTGGGAGACTCATAAGGAAAGAAATTTTTAGGGCTGTTGTTTCATTGAATTTTTTAAGCAGAAGTGACGAGACAGTTATCCCGCTTCTTGAAATTCCTGGCAGAACTGAAAGACCTTGCGCAATTCCCAAAAATAATCCGTCATTTATTTTTAAGTCTCTTTCGTTTTTTGTTCCTGATTTTTTTGATTTGATTTGAAGGATTCCTGTGAATAAAAGAAATATTCCAATTAAGAAAGAAATTGCTTTTCCTGTCAGGTTTAGTGAATCAAAATTTTCAATTGTTTTTAAAATTACGATGCCGACTGCTCCGCTGATTAATGTTGAGAAGAAAAGAAATTTCAGGGTTTTTTTGTTTCGTTCGTCTGAGAATTTGTATTTGAAAATTGTTTTGAAAATTTGTGTGGCTTCGCGTCGGAAGTAAATAAGTGCTGCGAAAAAAGTTCCGAGGTGGAAAAACAAGGCGGTTGTGATTAAGTCTTGTAAATCTGTTATGTTGAAAAAATTTGTCATGACTAAGACCAAAGCGCCTGATGAGCTTATTGGGAGCCATTCTGTTATTCCTTGAACAATTCCGAGAATAATTTGTTGTGTTGCTGACAACATGAATTTATAATTTTCATAAAGTATAAAAACGTTGTTGAGGATTGTTAAAGATGGATGTTTATAAGAAAGCTGATGAAATTTTTGAGAAATATTTTAGTAGTATTTTGGAATTGATTGATAATAAAGAAGAAGAAAAATTAGAAGAATTGATTATTGAAATAGTCAAGGATTTGTATTCTGAAATTTATGGGGGTAAAAATTTTGATTTGCAAAATGCCTTTGATATTTTGAACTTGTTTGATTGGCAGAGTGGGATGTATGGGGGTTATAAAGAGTATTATTTTAGAGTTTTGATTCTGGAAGTTATTAAAAAAGCAGAATCTGATTTTGAGAAAGCTCGTGTAAGTTCACAGAAAAGTTTATAAACCTAATTTTTTTTAATTCATTATCAAATTTTGTTGGTTTGTTTTTGGATTTTACAAAAACAGAATAAATGAAAAATGGCTAAAGAAAAACCAAATATGAACGTTGTGTTTGTAGGTCATGTTGATGCTGGCAAGTCGACGATAGTAGGCCGTCTTTTGTTCGAGAGTGGCGCTGTTTCGGAGCAGGAAATGGCTAAGTTGAAACAAGAGGCTGAGAAACACGGCAAGGCTGGTTTTGAGTTTGCTTATATTAT
>CAYQQA010000044.1:0-6500 GCA_964419805.1 Candidatus Woesearchaeota archaeon | reverse complement strand
CTTCATCACTCCACTGATTAACATTTAGAGGAAAACTAAGAATATTTGATGTAGAAAATTTTTCTTTTGCACTTATGCTTAAAACTTCCAAAGATTTTTTATCGGTTAAAGGAGTAACTTGACAGCTTAATTCGCGATCTGCTTTGTAAAAACTAGTTAACTGATAAACTTCTGGAGATTCCCAATCTCCACTCAGAAAATTAGTTAATTTGTTTCTCTGAATAAAATAAACTCCTCTCCCATCGCCTTCGGAAATTTCGACAGGTTCGTAATTCTTCACTAAATAATCCCATGAAAGTCCAAAACTATTTTCATTCATTCTTCAAATAGAAATTGATTATTTTTAAATTTAACTCTTCTCTAAAATTTGCGTTTCAATTCCTGATTCTTTGCAAAGTTCTGCGAATTCTTTTGCGTCTTCTTCGCTCCCGACAATTTTTCCCCAATGCATCGGGATTGCTAAATCTGGTTTTATTATTTTTACGGCCTCTGCTGCTTCTTCCGCGCTCATTGTAAATCTTCCGCCAACAGGGACTAAAGCAACGAATTTTTTCCCAGGTTGTTTGTATCCGGTGAGCTTTTGCATTTCTGGAATTTTATCTGTGTCTCCAGTATGGTAAATTATGCAATCGTTTATTTTTATCACATAACCGACCCAGCCTTCTTCTTTCGAATGAAACGGTTTGTCAATGTTGTAAGCCGGCAGTGTTGAGATTTTTACACCTATTAAATCAAACTCTTGATTTGGCTCGACAACGTTTATTTTTATCGGCAGATTGAATCTTGTGACTTTGCTTTGCGCGTCTGCAGTTACGAAAATTTTTGTTTTGCCCTGAATTATTTTTCCGATATCATCCATACTGCAGTGGTCATAATGTCCGTGCGTTATCAGAATTATGTCGGCTTTCTCGCAGTTTTCAGAAATGTTGAAAGGATCTATGTAAATCGTTTTTGAATTTTTTATCATAAAACCTGCATGGCCAAGCCATTTGATTTCAATGTTGTTGATTTTCATTTTGATTTGTTTTTGAATTTTGGCGAGGGAACAGGAATTTTATTTTTAATTTTCTCCTCTTTAATTTTTTTTATTTCCAAGGACTTAACCCAACCTGCTTTTTTCTCAAGATGCTCAACCATCGGGACTCTGTTCTTTGTTCTGATAACAAGAATTATTTTAAACTTTCCAAAAAAGATATCAACATCAAATTTTTTGTTATTGTAATTCCAACATTCATCTGTGATTTCCTCAATTTTTAATTCTCTTGCCAGCTCAACCTCTTTTTCGTTTTCAAAATATACAAGAAAAGAATTTTTTATTTTTTGTTCATCAAAACCAAGGTCTTTCATAAATTTAAAAAACGCCGGCTTGAATTCTTCTAATTTTTTAACAGAGTATCTATGTCTGAATCCGTTATTGTCAGTTCCTGTCAGGATAAATTTTTTCATTTTGATATTTCTCTTGTTAATTCATTTATATAATTAAAAGTTCCGTCGTTTAAAATGATGACATCAAAGTTTGATTTAAAATCTTTTAAATTTTTCTCGACATCATAATTTAGAAAACCTGCTTTAATTAAATTTTCACATTTGAAATTGCTAACCATGTCTACGTCGCCCAAACCATCTCCGAGGAGCAAAACGTTTTTTCGTTCTTCGATTTCTCGATAAGCTGGCAGAGTTTCTATTGTTGTTTCTTTTTTGTTGAAGACGTGGATTACTGGCTGTTCGAAACCAACTGCTTTTCCATTTTCCCATTTGAAGTTGTTCGCGATTATATGGACATTTTCATACAGTCTATTTTCTTTTTCAAGCATTAATTTTATTGAATCGCCGCCGAGGCCTGTTGAAGAAATTATTACTAAAGGAATTTTGTTTTCGTAGAGATAATCAATGAATTCCAGAGCGCCTTCTCTGAATTGGCTTTTTCCGGAATCTATAACTTGTTTTATGTGTTTTTTTTCAAGACCGGATTCTATTAAAAGGTTGAAATGCTTTTCCCACCATTCATGCATTGCTTTTTGTTTTTCATCTAAAGAAATACTTGGATCGAGTTCAATAGGGTGATAAAAATCAGCTAGAGTGTTTGATTTCTTGTTGTAGTCCAGGCTTAAATACTGGCCGTTTCTTAATTCAAAAATAATTGAAGGAACTTTTTTTCCGTTAACGAAAGCTTTCGTGAGCGTTCTGTCAAAGTCGCTGACAACATGGAACGAGTTTTTTCCTGCGCTCAAAATTTTTTCTTTTGTTGACTCTAATTTTTTTTCATTAACAACAATAATGTCTTCCATTTTCATCTCCACTAAATAATAAATTACAAAGTTCGTTAATAAAACTTTTGGGAAGGTTTGATTTTTTGTATTTTGCGATGATTTCGTTTTCGCGGTTTTTGTCTTTGATTTTTATGTTTTTGGATTTTTTCCAATCAGCAATTTCCCGAGCTATTTTAAATCTGGTTTCAAGAATTTTTATTAATTTGTTATCTAATTTGTCAATTTGCTTTCTTTTGCTTTTTAAGTCCATAGGAAAATAAAGAGTTAGGGAATTTAAAGGTTTTTTGGGGACTGAGTCTCTGTGAGAAATGAGCGAAAGAATAAATTTTAAATTTGATTAAGATATCCTCAAAAACCAAAACATTTAAATAAGCTCAATTTTAATATATCATATAAATTATTCTAGATTTTAAAATGGATCAAGAATTGAAAAATTCAATTTTAAAAACAGGTACAACTATACTGGGAATTGTTTGTAAAGACGGAGTTGTGATGGCTTCTGATAGACAAGTTACAGCCGGGCAATCTTTGGTTTCAAATAAAAGATTTAAAAAAATAAATCCTGTAAATGATTATTTTGTCGTCGGTTGGGCAGGGGTTGTTTCTGATGCGCAGAGATTATCAAAATTGATTGCCGCTGAACTTAAATTGAAGGAGCTTCGTTCGAAAAGCAGACCCACAATAAAACAAGCTGCTAGTTTGACTTCATCCATTTCATATTCTCAGATAAGAAGATTTTCGACTATCCCGGGCATTGTTTCGACAATTGCAGGAGGCATGAATGAAGATGGTAGCTTTGAGCTTTATCATGTAGGTCCTGACGGAAGTTTAATAAAAATCGATGACTATGATTCAACAGGTTCTGGGATGATGTTCGTACTTGGATTGCTTGAAAGAAAATATAAAGATGGAATAAGTGTCAAGGAAGGAATTGAACTTGCGAAAGAATCTTTGAAATCCTCGACGCAAAGAGATGTTTTTTCAGGTTACGGAATTGATATATACTCCATTACAAAAGATGGAATAAAAAAAGTGGTTGAACAAACTATTGGACCGGACTACAAAAACGACTAGTTTCTAAAATGGATATTTTGAAAAACATAAAAGAACGGCTTTCTGGAGAAATCGGCGATGCAATGTTTGAAGGCGCGAATATAGTTCTTTACACAGAGAACGCGAATTTTTTCAAGAGCGGTGAAGGAAAGATAAAAGCAATTGTCGATGAGATAAAAAAAAGAATTGAACTCAGAGCCGACCAGAAAATTTTGATGGGGCAGGATGAAGCTAAAAAAAAGATTAAAGAAATTGTTCCGGGCGAGGCCGAGATTAGCGACATAATTTTCGATGCGCAGAGGAGCATTGTGGTTATTGAAGCGAAAAAACCGGGACTTGTTATCGGAAAGCAAGGATTGATACTTGACGAAATAAAAAAGACGACTTTGTGGACTCCGCAGATTCAAAGGTCGCCGGCGATAAAAAGCCAGATAACTGAAAACATTAGAAGTGTTCTTTATGCGAATAATAATTATCGTAGGAAATTTTTGAATTCTATCGGGGAGAAAATTTACAAAGAGTGGGACCCGTCGAAGAAAGAGGGTTGGATAAGGCTTGCTTTTTTGGGTGGTGCGCGGCAGGTTGGAAGAAGTTGTTTACTTTTGCAAACTCCTAATTCAAAAGTTTTGCTCGACTGCGGAATCGACGTGGCTTCACAAGGGGCTGACCAGTTTCCTCATTTTGATATTCCTGAATTTGATTTGACACAATTAAATGCGGTGATAATCAGCCACGCACATTTAGACCACGTTGGTTTGCTTCCTTATCTTTACAAAATGGGTTACAAAGGACCGGTTTATATGACCGCTCCGACGCGGGATATTGCTGCTTTGCTCGCTCTGGACTTTATCGGCGTTGCTTACAAACAAGCCACAAAACCACTTTTCTCATCTACGGATGTTAAAGAGATGGTTAAACACAGTATTTGTCTAAGTTACAATGAAGTTACTGACGTGACTCCGGACATAAGACTGACATTTTACAACTCGGGACATGTTTTGGGTGGAGGGCTTGTGCATTTGAACATCGGAAACGGCGCACACAATCTTCTTTACTTGGGCGATTACAAATATTTAAAGACAAGACTTTTAGATCCTGCAATTGCGACTTTTCCGAGGGTGGAAACAGTCATAACAGAATCAACTTACGGTTCGAAGTCAGATATTTTGCCGCCGAGAAGAGAAACAGAAGGCAAGTTTATGGAACTTGTAAGGAACACAATTTCTGACGGCGGGAAGGTTTTGATTCCTGAGTTGGGTTTGGGGCACGCGCAGGAAACTGTTTTAAGAGTTGAAGAAGCTATAAGAACCGGCGAGCTTCCGAAAGTTCCTGTTTACATCGATGGAATGATTTGGGACATCAACGCAATTCACACGGCTTACCCTGATTTTTTGGGGGGCAAAATAAGAAGCCAGATTTTTCAAGACAGAAATCCATTTGTGTCTGATGTTCTTTGCAGAATCGGGTCGCCACAGGAAAGAAAAAAAGTCATCGAGGGCGGGCCGTGCATTGTTATCGCGACATCGGGAATGCTTGTTGGCGGGGCGTCAGTAGAATATTTCAAAAACTTCGCAAGCAACCCTAAAAATCTCATGGTTTTAAGTTCTTATCAAGGGCCGGGCTCTTTGGGAAGACAGGTTCAGGACGGGGCAAAAAAAGTTATTGTCGAGGATGACAGAGGGGAAAAAGAAATTGACGTTAATCTTAAAGTTGAAACTTTGACGGGGTTGTCACCTCACGCTGGGCGGGGGGAAATTCTTTCTTTCTTTAACAACATAAGACCGAAGCCGAAAAGAATTGTAATTTTGCACGGCGAAGTTTCGAAATCTCTTGATTTGGCGTCGTCACTTTACAAACTTAACAGAATTGAGACAAACGTCCCAAGAACTTTGGAGACGTTGAGGTTGCGGTAATTAAGATCAAGGTTCAACTCTTTCAATTTTTTTTACTTTGTTAAAATGTTTATCAAAGCTGAGAATTTGTTTACAGTCGTTCGAGAAAGCTGATTGTAAAGTGATGGCGTCTTCATAATCCAACCCGTGTTTTTTTATTAAATCTAATGCGAGAATTCTATCTCTAAAAGTAATATTATAAAATTTTAATCCTTGAAAATTGCGCAAACTTTGCAGGAAGATTTTTATCTTAGTCACAGGTGTTTTATTTCTGTACATTGAAAGAATAATAGTATCTATTGTGAAAGAAGAAATGAAAGCTTGTTTTTGGTTTGTCTGAATTTTTCTCAGGAAATTTTTACATTTTTCTGATTTTTTTTGATCTAAGAGAATTTCCAAAAAAATATTTGCATCAATTAACATTTTTCCATGCTTCATGCTGTAATTTTAAAGATGATTTTTTCACGTTTTTCATTAATCCGGAAATATTTTCTAAAGGATCTTCCTCAATTTCTATTTCAATATTTGCCATAACCCAATCATTTATTGCTTTTTGGGCAGCCATGCTGATTGAACCTTTGCTGTATCCAAAGTTTTTCATGGCTGTTTTTCTGAACTTATCTTCGATTTCATCAGAAATTTTTATTTTTATTTCCCCCATAAGAACTTAAGGAGAAAAGTACTTATAAAGGTTTAGGTTATTTTTGAGTATGTGTTGAACACAGATTAGATTTTCTTTCTTAAAATTCTCCGTCTTATTAGACTCTTCAAAAGTCTACACAAAAACCTTATAAATTTATCAAATAATCTATAATTGGGCGAGGGTGTCGGAGTGGTCAAACGAGCAGGACTTAAGATCCTGTGGGTTAGTCCCTGCGCAGGTTCGAATCCTGTCCCTCGCATTGTGTTTGAGATCTACCAAATTCTCATCAGGATGAGAACCGAGGTTCGACGAGAGTTTACGACATTGAGTAAAGACGTATTAAAACAGATGGCGTGAACTCGAGCTTCCTGTCCCTCGCATTGTGAGGGTTCTATACATTCAAAAAAGCCACACTATAGAAGTTTTGGGATTGTAAAAATAAGTGTTTTCAAAATAAAAAATAGAGTTAAGCCTTTGGCCGCCCTCTTAATTAATATTGTTTTGGTGTAACCGGCGCCCTCAAATCCAGTTCTTTCCGAAGAGATTTTATAAAAGACTCGACGTCTTTCAGTTCTTCTTCCAGAACAAGTTTTCTTATGGCAAACGAATACAATTCCTCTTTTAATTGCTCAACTACCATGG
>CAYQQA010000043.1:0-6537 GCA_964419805.1 Candidatus Woesearchaeota archaeon | reverse complement strand
ACGATGAATCATTAAGGGAAAAATTCAAAGAACTTCTTGTAGAATTAAAAAAAGATTTTCTAACTTATGCAAAAGAAAAATACGGCATCCCACAAGATTACGATTTCGAACTTGTTTTAGGCCAACCGTATTCACAAGAAACCTTTTTCCACCCTACAAACAGGAGAATGGAAATCTCACCAACATCTTTTTTTGTATTCAAAGAAAACCAAGAACTAAAAATAAACGTAACCGTCGTCATCCAACATTTATTCCACGAAATTTTAGGTCACGGAAGACACGAAATTTTCTCAAGAGAAATGCCTCTGTCAATGCAAGACAACTCCATAAACACCTCAATATCATCACTACACGTTCACTTTGAAGGAGTCTCCCAACTCGCAGAAAAAGAAGCCATAAATTTCATGAAATTATACAAAGAAAAATACAAGATAGAAGAAGACTACATAAACCAAAGAATTTTAGGAGAAGTTTCAATCCAAGCCTCAAACTTTCAAGCATATTATAAATATCTCGGGCTAAAAAAGATAGAAAACAACTCATTCGACAAAGACGAAGAATTCAAAAAGATAACCAAAAACCACGGCTTGGCAGTTCTTTATTCATCACACATTCAATCCCCTCTTGGTTGTATTGGCGACGCTGTTTACCCGCTCGGAATTAATTATCTTGAAAAAATCATCAGCGAAATAAAAAAAGAAATTGGAGAAGAAAAATTCAAAAACAACTTCATAGAAATAAACAAAGCAATTGTCTCCGGCGTTTTCAATTTTAAAACTCTCCTAAAATTCATAAACCTTTATTTGAAAGAAAAAGGTATAGTTGAAAAAAAATAATTTACTCTTTTTTACCAAGTTCTAACCAATAGTTTCCCTCCATTCAAATAGAAGTTTCTCAACAAGTTCAAGGCTTTCTTCAATTAACAATCTTCCATAACAAAAACCTTCGCTCCACTCATAAATAATATATCAATTAACTCAGTAGAATTAGTCTAATCATTTTTTATCCCAGAGATTTTGGATTAACAACAATTGCTAGAACACGAACGAAGTAAGTGCATTTTGTTTTCAACCAATTTTTCCCGAGCAAGGCTCAATCGAATACTTATAATTAATCAGCCAAAATCAGTCCAACCATTATTCTATCCTGAGTTTTTTGCATTATCTCTCAATTAATATGCGAACGCAGTGGGCCAATTTTTGTTCCCCATTTTACTAGAGGTTTTTCAAACTTATCAACTTTTTATATCCTGGACAACACGAACCAATTTTTTGTTCCCAATTTCTCTCAAAGTTTTCACATTATGTCTAAATCAATCCGCACAACCAAAACCAATACAAATATTTTATAAACCTGCTTTGCTTTTTCAAAATATGGGATTAATAAGAGGTGGACTTTTTACAATAGTTGCAACCATTTTTTTCATAGGACTCCTCACTATTGGATTGCTGGTAACAATAAACCACTCACTTGAATACAAAAATGTTCAAGAAAATTTAGGCGACGCACTTATGGAACAAGTCAACGAACAAATTGATTTAAATCAAACCCTTGAAAACATAAGCATCCAAGCTGAAATTTACTGCCAAGACAATTCAGAAATTTCATTCAATTCAGAAGAACTCCCAGTAGAAATCAACTTATCTTGCGAAAGCATAGATAACGGCGAAGAAGAAATATTGTCAGAACTAATAAACGAAAGCATTGAACAAATTTATTACCAAGACTACGATTGTGGCCTCACAGAATGCATCGACGACGAACAAAAAGTATTCTTCTTTTTCTCGCAAGATTTCAAAGAATATGTTGAATCAAAATTCTATTACGTCTTCGGCATTTTGATAATTTTGTTTATATTAATGCTCTTGCTCGCAGAAAACAAATCAAACGCATTCGTTGTCACAGGAATCTTAATGGCAGTCGTCTCCCTGCCTTTCATGAAACTAAACTCTTTCTTCGGATTCCTAGACGGCTACTTAAAAATCCTTTTCCAAATCTTTTTCAGTAAATCATACTCTGCATTCATAAGACTTTTCATCTTTGGAATTATTTTCTTAACCCTCGGACTAATTTTCAAATTCACAAGCCTCGGAATAAAATTCACAGAATTCATCAACAAATTCAAAAAAGACAAATCCAAACAAGCTCCGATTACAAAAAAAGAAACAACATTTAAAACTAAAAAACCTAAGAAAAAAACTTAACTCAAATCAAATTCATACAAATCCTTAACTTCTTGTACCGACAAAGCCCTATCAAAAACCATGACTTCATCAATTGACCCATTAAAAAATCTTGCAGTTCCGCCAACTCCGTCGTCGCCAGCCCCAATTCTAAACGGCTCAGCTGAAGAATAAAAAAAGTCCCCGTCAATTAAAGTATTATCCAAATTACCATCAATATAAATAGACATATTTGTCCCTTCCATCGTCGCTGTAATAAAATACCACTGATTAGAATTAATATCTGAATTACTAAAAATATAAACTCCTGCTCCCGACGCAGCCCTTCTGCTAAAAAATACTTTATTTTGTCCAGCATCATCATAAATTGATAAAAAATAACCATCGCTACCAGAACTAAAAGTCGCCCCATCATCTTTTGCTAAAATCTTATGACCCAAATTTGATAAATCCCAAGTCGTATCTGACGCCAACTTCACCCAAGCTGAAACAGTAATATCTCCCGTAATGTTCAAAGATTGGTCTGTGCCTGCACTAATGTAATCATCTGTTCCATCAAATAAATAAGATTGCCCAAACTTTCCCGAAGTTGACAAAGCCCCATTCACAACACCCGGATTCAAAGCCAACTTATCAACACTATCTCCATTCAAATCCCACCAAGAAAGAATCCCTGGAATATTTTTTATCGTTTCATCTTTTGTAAAAATAAACTGATCTTTCAAATCCCCCACATCCGGACTGCCATCGCCGATTGTCTGCGGAGCAATTGAAACAGAATTTACAATTCCTAAATAAGGCAAATTAAAAACCTGTGTATCCAGCTCATCCATATCAACATTTCCAACATCAAAAATCTCAGATCTTTCCCCGGAAGAAACAATAAATTTCAAACTGTTAAAACTCCCTCGCCCAGTATTTCTTTTCACAGTAACATTAATTTCTCCATCACCAATAACCACTTTTTCTATTCTCAAATCCAGCTTCAAATCCTCCAAAGAAATTTCATCAGTGCTTTCTGAAATCGCGTTCCGAATAATTCCCCAAACAATACCCACAGCCACCAAAGACAAAAGAATTAAAATTAACATTGTTACAAAGCCGGACAAACCTCTTTTTTCCATTTTACTAAAATACTAAATCTTCAAGGTTTATAATTATTACTTTTGCGTTAATTACAATAATTCTTAAAAACACCAAAACCAGTATAAAATAATGACTAAAAAAGACTGTGATAAGACAAAAACATTTGGAGATTTAATCAGAAATCATCCAGAACAATTAATGAACTCAATAAAGAAAGCGAGAGAAAAAAGCAAACAAGAAAAAATAAAATGTGAAAAAAGATTACATCCTCGTGCACACAATAACAGAACCCGCAGTTTGCAGCATAATCTTAACGGATTCGTTGGCAGTTTGCAAACCCCTTTACATCTGTTCACGAATACCTTCCAGGCTCAGGATACCAATTCATGATTGGAAACCTCTATTGCCCAACGTGCAGAACATATGTTGAAAAAGGAAACTCAATGACAAGAATAAAAAGAACACTTTTCAGAAATCTGGAAAAAATAAGTCAATTCATTTCTTCTTAACTTTCATAATATCAAAAAAACTTTTCTTCTCAAATTCCAACAAATCTTTCTTTTTAATATCATAACAAACCTTCAACATTCCCAGCATTGAAATAAAAACAGTCCCAATCAAAAAATCCCTACCATTCTTTTTCTGAAAACTAAGAAGATACTTCTGAATTTTATTTTTAATTCCTTCCGCTTTCATTTTTTCTTCAACAGCTTTCTCCAAATCTTTAAAATCAAAATTAACATCAAAATCAATTTTCTCAGGCACAACATCAAAACTATCTGCTGGCGACAATTGCCTATTCTCAAGCTGAAAACTGATTATCTTTTTTTCTTCAGGATTATAAAAATCAAAATGCTGTTTGTCATTTTTTCCAGATTTATCAAAAACAAAAAACGCACTACAAGGAAAAGCTTTAGGATTTTCTTTGACAAATTTTTTGTATTCGCCAAAACACTGCAATTTTTCAATGTAAAATTGTATGTTCATAAACTTTTAAGAAATGAAGGCTTTATAAAATTAATTTATTTAGAAACGTAAAACCCTCCCCTAGCTCTCTTGACTTTTATTTCTTGTTTAGAAATAAATTGCCCTTCAGCATCAACATAAAAAGGTCCGCCCACCGGAACAGGCGCACCCCCCACAAAATTTACTCCCTTTTGATAGGTCATGATCTCATAAACAAAACCTTTAACTGCTTGTCTATCTTCTAGATTATTAACGCGTTTTATTCGTAAGGGATAATTTCCAGGAACATTAACAAGAACAATATCTTTGTCATTCAACTCAACTTCTAATTGCCCATCAGAAGACCTAAGAGTATTTTCTTTAACCATTAATCAAAAATAGTTTATTGCCTTTTTAATTAAAAAGAAATCCCCATCTTTGAAGATGGAGTAGGTTTCTCCAGAAATTATTTATTTCTATTTTTCTTAGCCAGTAATTCGTAACTTCACCCCCACCCCCCAATCTCCTCCCTCAACTTTTCAACAAAATCATCAATTTTAAAACTCTCAATTTTCTTGCTCCCACGGATCCTCACCGCAATCGTGTTTTCCTTTTCCTCTCTGTCACCGACAACAATAATATAAGGAACTCTCTGAATCTCAGCATCTTTAACTTTGCTCGGAACAGTCGTCGCCCTAAAATCCGCATCCATTCTAATACCTGAAACATCTGCAATTTTTTTAACAACCCACTCTGCGTATTTTTTATTTCTGTCTGTAAAATTCAAAACCCGAACTTGTATCGGCGCAAGCCACGTCGGAAATCTGCCCTTATAATGCTCAATCAAAATACCCCCAAATCTCTCCAAACTCCCATAAATCGCCCTATGCAACATCACCGGTCTCTTCCTCTTGTTATCCTTATCTATGTACTCAAGATCAAACCTCTCCGGCATTGAAAAATCCAACTGGATAGTTCCAACCTGCCATTCCCTATTCAAGGAATCCTTCACATGAAAATCAACCTTCGGCCCATAAAAAGCCCCATCACCTTTATTCAATTTAAATTTCATTTTTCTTTTTTTCAAAACTTTCTCAAGAACTTTCTCCGCCTTGTCCCAAATCTTATCATCTCCAATTCTCTTTTCAGGCCTAGTGGACAACTCAACCCGATATTTCAAACCAAACTTTTCATAAAAAAATCCAATCAAATCAATCAAACCATTCACCTCAGATTCAAGTTGCTTCTCTGTGCAAAAAACATGCGCGTCATCCTGAATAAATTGAATAACTCTAAATAAACCAGAAAGAACTCCGCTGAGTTCCTGTCTGTGTACCATCCCAAACTCCGCAACCCTCAACGGCAAATCCCTATAACTCTTCGGAGAATTCTTATAAACCAACATACACCCTGGACAATTCATCGGCTTAACCAAAAACTTCCGCCCCTCATAATCTGTCGAAAAATTATTCTCTTTATACTTATCCCAATGCCCACTCACAAGCCAAATCTTCTTGTCCATAATTTCCGGCGTAGAAATAATTTCATAACTTTGTTTTCTCAAAACCTCTTTAGAAAAATTAATCAGTTCATCTCTAACAATCAAACCATTATTATGCCAAAAAGCCATGCCCGGCGCAACATCGTGAAAACTAAACAAATCCATCTGCTTTCCAATAATCCTGTGGTCATTCTCTTTCAATTTAGAACTATCCAACTTAGACTTAGAAATTTCTCTCAACAACTGCTTTGGATTATATTTCTCATCAACCTCATTTCCTTTAGACACAATTTCCCTCGACAACTCAGAGAGAGGATGCCCTTTAACTTTCAACTCAAAACTTTTGTAATAACCAAACGGCACCCGCAAAACTTCAAAATTTTTTTTCAAAACCTTCTCACATTCATCCATGACGTTAACAGCCAAATCAGGCGAAGCCAAATTCTTCGACAAATGCGCGTAGGGATAAATCACAATATTTTTCACATCAACCTGCCCAGCAACATCTTCAACATTCTTAACAAAATCCTTAACTGATTTCAAACTATCATTTTTTTCAACAGCTGTCAAAACAACAAGGCAATTTTTCATCTCACCTTTTTTCTCGCTCTCTCTCAAATCACCTACGCTCTTCAAAGCTTTCTTCAACGCTTCGAATCTAAGATAATCACAATGAAGTAATATTATTTTCATGAAGAGAATAAGAATTAATGGTTTATAATATTTATCAAACCAAACATTTAAAAAACAAAATTCAATTAAATAAAAACAAAATGAATAACCCCGCCCTAAAGGGCGAGGTATCAAGGATTAAAAAATGTT
>CAYQQA010000042.1:4990-6634 GCA_964419805.1 Candidatus Woesearchaeota archaeon | reverse complement strand
TATTTTTCTCAACAATTTCCCTCGCAAACTTTTTAACCTCTGAAGCAATTTTTCCAGCATTAATAATTTTCTCTTTGTCCATCAAAATTTAAGAAAAAAAGAGTTTAAATGTCTTTGGAAGAATTAAATAATCAAATTATGTTCAGAATTTTCAAATTAAAAAATCTCGCCCAGCAAAAACTCCTTCGCTCCGCTCAGGACAATATAATTTTAATCAACTAAAATCAATATTAATTATCTTCATATCTCCGAGATTTTCACATTAATTATTTTTTATATCGAGCGACTTCGGAGCGAGTGAATTTCCAATAGTTTCTCCCAATAATCTCTCAATATCCAAAAATCCTATTCAAAAACATTATAAACAAAAACAATCTATCACTATAATGGGCAAAAAAACAATAAAACTAAAACCACTTTTTTTAGAGAGAATGAAAAAACTTCTCAAAAACGATTTCAATATCTATCTTCAAAGTCTTCAAAAACCAACTTTAAAATCAATCAGATGCAATACCTTAAAAATTTCTCCAGAACAATTAAAAAAAAGACTTGAAAATTACGGTTGGAAAATCTCTCAGCCGTTTCAAAACTACAAAGAAATAATCATTATAGAAACCAAACTTGAACCAGGAGAATTAGGAAGAAGCCTTGAACATCTACTAGGATATTATTATATTCAAGAACTTTCATCAATGATGCCCGTAATAACTCTTTGCCTTGAAAAAAATGAAAGCGTTCTCGACTTATGTGCCTCGCCCGGAAGCAAAACAACACAAATTTCTGCAAATATGAAAAACTCAGGAGAATTAATTGCAAATGAAGTTTCATTTGGAAGAGTAAAAATCCTCGCATCAAACTTAGAAAGGTGCGGAGCCGCAAACACCTTGATAACAAAAAAAGAAGGCTCTGCACTATGTCTCAAATTTAAAAAAATGAAAAAAGAATTTGACAAAATTCTCGTTGACGCGCCATGTTCTGGAGAAGGAACTCTAAGAACAAATCCAAAAACATGCACAATGTGGAACATAAAAACAATAAATTCTATTTCGCGAATTCAAAAAAGACTGGTAGAAAACGCGCTTGAAGTTTTAAAACCAGGAGGCACTTTAATCTATAGCACTTGCACACACGCACCTGAAGAAAATGAAGAAGTCATTGATTACATTTTGAAAAAAACTAAAAACATCAAATTAGAAAAAATAAATTTACCAATGAAATCCCATCAAGGCCTCACAAAATGGCAAGACAAAACTTTCAACCCCGAATTAAAAAAAACAAAAAGGATTTACCCCTATGACAGCGGAAGCGAAGGATTCTTTATTGCGAAAATTATGAAAAATGAAAAATAAATACAGCAAAGTACTTATCTTGGGAGGAGCAGGATCAGGAAAAACTTTTTTGGCAAATAAACTATCAAAAAAACTAAAAATAAAAAATTACGAACTAGACGATATCGCTTACAAAAAAAGAGAAGGATACATTAAAGATGCTCTCGCTGCAAGAAAAAAGAAATTATCAAAAATATTTAAAAGAAAAAAATGGACTTTAGAAGGATTCTACTGTTCTAAGTGGGTATTTCCCATCTATAAAAAATCAGAAATAATCCCAAAATTTTCCATCATCTTTTCTTTTTACATCAGTTAT
>CAYQQA010000042.1:0-4980 GCA_964419805.1 Candidatus Woesearchaeota archaeon | reverse complement strand
AAAAACAAAAAAAAAAAAAAAAAAAAAACAATTAAGAAAAAAATTTTTCAAAGATGAAAAAAAAAGAGATACAACAAAAAATTAAAAAATCTTATAAATTCTCTAAAAATAACTTTAGACAAAAAATATAAATTAAAATTAAAAGAAATAAAAAAGAAAGCAAAAGAATACAACAAAAATATACTAATATTAAAAAATAAAAAACAAATAAATAAACTTTTAGAATCCATAAAATGACTCTCCAAATAATCCCTGAAAAAGAAAAAACAGAAATTTTAGAAAAATTAAACCAGCAATTTGGAATAAAAAAAATTCCCGGCTTAATTGCAAGAATCGGAAAAGAAAGAATTTTTATATACACCGGAAATTTAAACAAAACCCAAATATTAAATTTTGAAAAAAACAGAATACAAATTGAAAGACTCGGAGTCTACTTTGCAAAAATTCAAAACGACGAAATAAGATTAAGTTTCGAAGGGGTGCAAATTTTCAAAAACCAAATTCAAAAAAACTATTTTGAAATGGACAAAAAACAAATGGAAAACTGGATGCACGGACAAGAACTAAACATCAAATCTGGTTTGAAAGGTTTCGTCACCATGAAATACAAAAATGATTTTTTAGGTTGCGGAAAAGCGTCTGAAAACAAAATCACAAACTTCGTGCCAAAATCAAGACGCCTAAAATTCAAAAATCAATTTTAAATTTTCTTGCATAAATAACTCCTCTTTGCAAACCCTCTGAATGATGTTTTTAAATTATAAATTTTCAAAACCAACTAATTGGTTCTCCTTCCCAAAACATTGAAACATTTGAAGAATCAGATGAATAAAAAGGGTCAGAAACTTTTGTTCTAAATGAATAATCCCCAGAATCAATCCTGTATTTCTTTTCCCAGTCAACCACACTCGCAATACCTCTCAAAGCCCCTTGTCCTGCGTGCGCAAAACAAACTTCCTGTTCTTGCACAGGCAAAAGATTAACATAATTTCTATAAAACCTATCAAAAAAATTATCGACCTTTCTAATCAAACTAATAACTTTCATTAAATTAATACTATCATTTATAAATCTTATTCAAAAACCATCATGATACTTTACCACAGCAATATTAAAAAAGACGCAAAATGTATGGTTTTATGGCAGAATGCTATAGGTGTGGTGTTGATGGAAGTGCAAAAAGACTTTTTGATGGAATTACTGACGAAGGAATTGTAAGCGTCTGTGAAAACTGTCTAAGAGAAGAAAAAATTCCTTTAGTGAAAAAACCAACAACATTTCAACTAAAAGAAGCAGAAACACATTCTGGGGTCTACGAAAGACTTTCAAAAATATCCGGCCTCAACCCAAAAGAACACAGGGCAAAATTTTCCCCTTCACATTTAAAAAAACAAGAAACACTCACCAAAAAAAATGTTTCCCTCAGAGAACTCATCGATAAAAATTACAAAGAAAAAACAAAGCTTGAAAAAAAACCAAGAAGCGATCTTGTCGAAAATTTCCATTGGGTAATTATGCGATTCAGAAGAAAGAAAAAACTCACACACGACGAGCTTGCAAGAGCAATCGGCGAATCAAAAGCCGCGGTAGAAATGGCTGAAAAAGGAGTTCTTCCAGAAGACGATCACAAACTTGTAAAAAAACTAGAAACATTTTTGGGAATAAAATTAATTAAGGATTCTGCCCGTGAGAAAATACAACCAAAAAAACTTGACTTTGAAAAAGCTGATTTTGAAGAACTCACAATTTCAGATCTTAAAGAAATGAAGGCCGCACAAGACACAAAACTTTTTGTTGACGAAATAGAAGAGGAAATAGAGTTGAATAAAGAAAAAAACGAAGAACTAAAAAAAGAAAAAAAAGGCTTCTGGGGCAGAATTTTCAAGAAAAACAAACCAGAACAAAGTGATAAAGATGTCGATGATGAGGATTTTAAAAAAATTCTCAAGGATACTGATTAATTGAGATATTGTTCGAGTTCATCTACTGTTTTCAAATCTCTGATTACAACATCATTGATGATAACTACTGGGTAATTGGCAATATCATATCTTTCAGTCATTGCTTTCAGAGAACTGAGATCTCCTCCAACACTAATCGGAATCAAAATAATATTTGAACCCTGCTTTTCTTTCAACTGTTGCAAAATCTTGCTCCAAACATTTTGCGAAGCCCTGTCAGCCAAATCCTCTGTTTCTCTGTCATAAAGATAAACAACTATAGAAAAATCACCCTTACATTTTATCCTTGCCTCAGAAGCACTTACCCATAACAAAGTTCTTAAAAGATCGTATCTTGTATGAACAAGCTTTAGATCATCGCTAAGTTTATTTGCAGAATCATAATCATCAAGAACCTTAGATTCTTCATAAATTTTATCAGCGAATTCCAAATTAGAAACCAACAATCCTCTGCAACTCGCATCCGAAGAAGAAATAAAATTATTTAATGCAAGAATATCTACGAGAGAAATTTCCGCATTAACATAATAAGTATTAACTTTTTCAACTCGCGAATTTTCAAAAGCAATTCCTAAAAAAATTCCGGATGCAAAAACCACAACAGTCAGTAAAAGAGCTTCCCAAAAAATATTCTTAGGATTTCCAAGTTTTACCATTACCTAAAAACCCCTAACCGATTTATAAGATTTTCTATTAAACAATTTTATATCTCTTAAAAGTTAAAATCTTCTTCACGCTTTCATCAATTTTACCCATCTCAATAAAACCCTCACCAACCCTTTTTTCAATTTCTTCAATCAAATTCCCTGCATCATCCACATTTAGATCAAAATCCAAAATTAAATTCTCCCCTGCGTTTATCAAATCTCCATAAAGTTCAACCTTCTCGGAATAAAAATCTCCCAAACCAGCCATATTAATCTCATCAGAAATAACCAAAACAGAATCCTTGACTCCAGAAACAACTTCTTGAGAAACTGTGGATGGTTCTCCTCTGGAATCCAAAATTCCCGTAGCTATCTGATGCCCAATCATTATTGCAGAAATATTATTTTCCAAGCAAACATCAAACAAATACAAATCTTTTTCAGAAATAACCTGTTGATCAGAAACTTCGTGTAAATTTTTTTCCATAGAATTTCCCGGATAATGTTTACAAACCCCTTTCACGTTCAACTGAAGCCCCAAAATATATGCCCCAACCTTGTCAGCAATCTCTTCATTACTCCCCGAAAAAGTTCTCCCGCCATAAACTCCATCAGAATATTCAGCCACAGGCGCAAAGTTTAAATTAAATCCAATTTCATTCAAAACTTTTCCATGCTCAAACCCAACAATGTTAGCTTCTTCAGAAGAATTAATTTCAACAAAACTAGGAAAATCCAAATAACCCTCAAAAGGATTCCAAGCTCCTTCTAAATCCGTAGCAACAATCAAACTTATCTTCGCATCTTTTTGAAAATTTTTAATAACCTCTTCATAATTTTCTTCAGATTCTTGCCGATCTAAAAAAATTCCCCCAATCATCAGATCATTAAACCCATAATCCTTTCCATCACCCCTAACCATGACCATCTGAGCTATTTTTTGTTTCAAAGTTAAAGAATCAAACTTGATTAAATTTCCTTCTACAACAATATTTTCATTTCCAGAATTTAAAAAATAAAATAAAAAAATCAAAATTAAGAAGAACACAATCAAAATCCAACCAAAGTTAAATTTCATAAATTAATTAAAAAAACATCATTTAACTACTTAGTCATCCACGAAGTTTTCCCAGTCACAAATCTGAAAAAAGACGTTACTAAAATAATTGGATAAGCCAGCAAGTAAAAGAACATATAAAACGCAATGTTAAAAAGCCTGTCTTTTTTACCTTCTTCTTTTCCGTAAGCTAAAGCAACTCTAATTAAGAAAAAATTAATTGCAATTGTCGCAAGCCCGAAAAAGATTAAAACACTCGGAGAAAGATTTATATCATTGAAAGTCAGCACAGCTACTTGAGACTGGACAGAATACGTCGTCGCTAAATACCTCAAAAACAAAGTTCTCGAAACCCTGTAAACTAAAACAACAATTCCTAACAATCCAAGAAGCCAATTAAAAATAAAAAAAGGCAGAATAAACTGCCCAAGCATACCAGCTTTTCTCGACCCAAAATATTTTCTGTACTTGTAAATAGTTTGCATACCTCCAATGTTCCACCTTATTCTCTGCTTTATCCAGATTTTAATTTTCCGAGGGACAATGCTGTAAACTCTTGCATCAAAACTCATCCGGACAATATAACCTGCTTCAACCAAATGCCAAGTAATCTCGATATCTTCAGTAAGATTTTTTCTGTCAAATCCTCCAATCTTGTCAAAAGCACTTTTTCTGTAAATTGCCAAAGGCCCAGGAGTCACATAAATCCCCTCAACAAAACCCAAAAGTTTCCGGTTGAACGCAATCATCTTGTACTCTATTGCCTGAACTTTTTCAAGAAAATTTTTCTTATCTTTAACCAAAACCATCGAAGTCACAGCCCCAACCCGTTTATCGTCAAAATGCCCAATCATTTTTGAAATAGAATTTTTATCAGGATAAGAATCAGCGTCAGTAAAACCAATCAACTCAGTATCTACAAATTTAGAACCATAAGTTTTGGCGCCAGCCGCATTTCCAGTGTTCTTCGGAGTCTGCACAGCCTTAACTTTTTTATATTTCTTAGCCAATTTTTTTATAACTTCCCAAGAGCCATCAGTACTGCAATCATCAACAACAACAATTTTTTTTATATTCCCATAATCTGAATCAACAACAGAATCCACAACACTACTAATGCAGTCTTTTTCATTATAACAAGAAATGACTATTGACAAAGAATATTTTTTAGTTATCTTAGGTATTGCAAACATTTCTTTTCTCTGCGTGGTAAAAATCATCATAAAAAAAATCAAAAAATACAAAGAAATAAAAGAATAAATCAAATAAATAACCGTAAGAAAATCCATCATCCCCCCTCCCCAGCTTTAACTTC
>CAYQQA010000041.1:0-6635 GCA_964419805.1 Candidatus Woesearchaeota archaeon | reverse complement strand
CATGTCTCCCTGAACCTGCCCGCCTGTCGGAAAATCGGGACCAATAACAATATTCATAAGATTGTCATAACTAATATTCGGTTTTTTAACATATTCTACAATCGCGTCGCAAACTTCTGTCAAATTATGGGGAGGAATATTTGTAGCCATTCCAACAGCAATTCCTGACGCCCCATTAAGCATCAGCGTCGGAAGTTTTCCAGGAAGCAACTCAGGTTCCTTTAACGACCCATCAAAATTAGAAACAAAATTTACAGTATCTTTCTCAATATCTTGAAGAAGCTCAATTGTAATAGGCATGAGCCTTGCCTCAGTATATCTCATCGCGGCAGGAGGGTCTCCATCGACACTCCCAAAATTTCCTTGCCCAAAAACCAGCGGATACCTCAAAGAAAAATTCTGTGCCATTCTAACCATTGTATCATAAATAGCTGTGTCACCATGCGGGTGATATTTACCCATAACATCCCCAACCACTCTCGCGGATTTTTTAGTCTGTGTCCCCGGTTTCAAACCCATCTGATTCATTGCATAAAGAATTCTCCTCTGCACAGGCTTCATACCATCTTCAATCGCAGGAATCGCTCTCGAAACAATAACACTCATCGCATAATCAAGATAAGACTTCTTAACCTCACTCGAAACTTCCGACTTAACAACTCCCTTCTCTTCCAAATTCTCGTCCTTATCAGAATTTTCTGGCGTCATTCTTCATCCTCCACATGATGCACCAACAACTCATTATCTTCATCAAGATCAAAACTAAAATTTTTCTTGCTGGCTTTTAAATTATTAAGATTCTCAATCAGTTCATCAATTTCCTCATCATCCAAAAACATTTCAGTCACATTAACTTCAACCATTTCATCACTATTTTCTTCACTCATCTTCAACCTCTTTCCAATTTTCATCTTCTTCATGATGAATTAACAAAGAATTTTTACTATCAATATCAAAAACAAAATTCCTTCTGTTTTCCTTTAACTCAAAAAGATAATCAATCAGCTCATCAATCTCATTGTCAGAAAGTCCAAACTCAAGCAAATCAACATAATCATCTTCATAGTCAACATCAATTCTAAATTCATCCATTATTTTCCCTCCGTGTACTTCAAAAACTCTTCTTCAGAAAGTTCTTTTTCTTCAACATTCTTTCCAGCCCATTTGCATTTTCTGCACTCCCACTCTTTTCCTCCACCCTGTTCAGCATCACTGTTACTTAAAACCACCCCCACATCGTCGCTGTGGCACTCAGGACACTCCCGAATTTTAAACACCTTACCCTTCTTCTTTTCCTTCAAACCCTTAGACTTCGCGTAATCTTCAGGCGAATCAAAACCTTCCTTCATCCAATCAGGAGTTTTCAACTTTGACTTCTTTGCCATTTTCCCTCCGCAACATAAGTATAATTTCCAGCCGAGCAATTGAAAACAGAACATCCTATCAACGCTGTAGTAACTTTTTTCTCAGCCGAGTTAACACAAAGCCCTCTTGATTCATTCCATTCAAAACCTTCAAGATAACAATAATACCTGTCTCTTACAACACAACCACAATTTTCATTCAGCCAGTCATAAGAAATATCCTCAACAAGTTCCCAGTCAACATTATCGGTGTTTTGATTATCATTAACCGCACTACCTGTAAAAACTTTCTGACCAAAAATCAAAAATCCAAAAACAACAGCTACAACAACCAATACAATCACAATATTAAAATTTTGTTTTTTCATTTTAAATCTTTCAATTTTCCATAAAGATCATTTATATTTTCAAATTCAATCACCTTATCAGAAACTTTCCCAAGAAAAGTTTTTACATTTTTATTAACAGCTAAAATCAATTTTTTATTTTTCGAAAGAGTATAACCTACTTCCATCAACATTCCCTCACTCCTTTTATCAGACCTAACAATAGCTAAAAAACAATCACTCTCATCAATTTTTTCAAACGCATGTTTTAACTTATCTTCATCACTTATACTTTCAATATCTTCCTTCATAAAAGTACAATAAGCTTCATGCCCGGCATCTTTCAAAATAGGAACAATTTTATCCATTTCCTCTTTCAGCTTATTAATATCCTCTCCAGTTACTGCTTGCCCAATAAAAATTTTCATTTTAAACATCCAAATTAGCCTGATCCGCGTTTTCTTGAATAAACTCCTTACGAGCTTGAACATCATCCCCCATCAACATCGAAAAAACTCTGTCCGCAATCACGGCGTCCTCAATATAAACTTTTTTTATCTTCCTCGATTTCGGATTCATCGTCGTATCCCAAAGCTGATTCAAACTCATCTCACCCAAACCCTTGAACCTCGTCACATTAACTTTCCCAAGTTTTTCAGTTATTCTTTTAAGTTCTTTATTGCTGTAAACATAATGATCCTTCTTTTTTCTAACCCTATACAAAGGAGGCATTGCAACATAAATGTTTCCATTTTCAATCAACTGGGGCATAAACCTGAAAAAGAAAGTCAAAAGCAAAGTTTTTATGTGCTCACCATCGACATCTGCATCAGCCATTAAAACAATTTTACTATACCTAAGTCTTTTAAGATCAAACTGCTCACCAACTCCTGTCCCGATAACTGTAATCATATTTGCAATCTCTTCGCTCGATAAAGCCCTCGACGGGTTCGCTTTTTCAACATTCAAAATTTTTCCCCTCAAAGGCAAAATCGCCTGCATCTCTTTATTCCTCGCTTGTTTTGCACTTCCTCCAGCCGATTCTCCCTCTACTATGTAAAGTTCAGTATCCTCTGATTTTTTCTTAGAACAATCAGCCAACTTTCCCGGCAAACCTCCCAACGAAAACGCACTCTTTCTCCTCACCAAATCCTTTGCCTTCTTCGCAGCAATCCTCGCCTTCGCGCTGTCCAAAGCTTTCGAAACAATCTTCTTAGCAACTGAAGGATTCTCTTCAAAAAACTCCGCCAAACTTTGCGTCACAATCGAATCAACAAAACCTTTCATCTCAGAATTCCCCAATTTAGTTTTCGTTTGCCCCTCGAACTGTGGCTCTGGCATTTTCACACTTACTATCGCCGTCAAACCCTCCCTAGCATCATCGCCGGTAATCGCCACCTTGCCATTTGAAGAAGTTTTCTTAATGTAATCATTCACAACTCTCGTCAAGGCCGTCTTAAAACCAGAAACATGCGTCCCGCCCTCGACAGTATTAATCGTATTCACAAAACCATAAATATTCTCCCGATAACCACTGTTATACTGAATTACAACATCAACAACAGTCCCAGAATCCTCTCTCTTAAAATAAACCGGCTTGTGCAAAACATCCTTACTCTTATTTATCCACTTCACAAATTCCATAAGCCCGCCAGCTGCAAAAAATTCCTCTTTTTTATTTTTCACATCATCTTTAAGAATTATTCTCAATCCAGCGTTAAGAAAAGCTATCTCTTTAAATCTGTTCTCAAGAACTTTATAATCAAAATCCAAAAAAGAAAAAATTTCAGGATCTGGCCAAAACGTAACAATCGTTCCACTATCGCTATCCTCAACACTCCCAACAATTTTCAATTTCCCCAACGGTTTTCCCCTAGAGTACTCCTGCCTGTGAATTTTTCCATCTCTCTTAATTTCAATAATTAATTTTTTAGACAAAGCATTCACAACGCTGATACCAACCCCATGAAGACCGCCGGAAATCGCGTAAGACTTTTTGTCAAACTTTCCCCCCGCATGCAACTTTGTCAACGCAATTTCAACGGCCGACAATTTGTAAACTTTATTAATTTCAACAGGAATTCCCCGCCCATCATCCTTGACCGTGACAGAACCGTCCTTATTTATGTTCACTTTAATCGTCTTGCAAAAACCCACCAAAGCCTCATCCACTGCATTGTCAACAATTTCATAAACCAGATGATGCAAACCATCTTTCCCAGTCCCGCCTATGTACATCGCAGGCCGTTTCCTAACACCGTCAAGCCCTTCCAAAACCTTTATTGCCTCTGCACCATAGTCCGATTTCGCCGTCATATTTTCAAAAAGTTAACACTAACTCTTAATATTTTTAACTTGAATTTCTAGACAAAAATCTCAAAATTCTAACAAAAATAATACACCTCACTTTATAAACTTTTCTGCACAAAAAATCCATTTTCCCGTCGATAAAACACAATTTTCCAAGGGTTTATAAATCTTTATTTTTGTTTTTTAATCTAAATTTCAAATCTCCAAATTTATTCAAAATAATATAATCTCAAAAAGTTCAAAAACTTAAAATTTTCCCACAATCAAAAAAACTGCATATTAATATTAATTCTTCAGTAGTAACAATAGAAAGCTTTATATACTTTGAAATCTTATAAAAATCAAGAAAAATGAACCTTGGACACTAAACTTTCAAGATACAAAAAAGCAATTGTCCTAACAGCGATTTTAACAGCAATTCCAGTCAGCTTAAGATTCAGAAACCCAATTCAGTCAAGCCAAAGCGCAAACTATAAAAACAAAACTTTAATTCAAAATCCAAATTACTCACAATTAAATAAAGACTATGAAAAATGAAAACACTAAACTGCTCAATAACAGCAATAGAAGAAGATTCATCGGGCATGTCACACAACTGCCACACAGACAGTCTAGGACTTAATAGAGCTTTCCGCCCTAAAGAATTAATAAATGGAATATTAGAAACAACTCCAGTATACTCTCCACACAATAAATGGAAATTAACTTCATGCATGCCTGCAAACCACGACGGAAAAGGATGCCAAAACTGTAAATATAAAAGTTACAGAGTTAAAACAAATTAATTTAAAATGAAAACCCAAATCACAATATTAACAATTGTCCTGATTTTGCTAGCGGGTGCTTTAGTTTTCTCAGCAATACAAATCATAAACGCATCTGAAAAAAACAAAGATGAAAACACAAAAAGATATTCATACACAACTGCAATTTGCAACGATACAAATCTTTGCCAAGACCACATCGTAGAATGCAACGGAACAAAATTACTCAGCACAACTCCAATAACCGGCGCTGTTGTCCAAAAACCACTCGACTGGCAAGACCCAAGATCCAAAGAAATAACAAACGAGTTTTGTAATTTGTAAAATGGAAGAATATATTGAAATAATCAACATAAGCCCAAAAACATTAAGAAAATACAAAAAACAGGGTCCTACTAAAAGAAAATTTTAAGAAATATGGGTTTCACCAATGTAACATCTGATAGAAGTATTTCCTTTTCAGTTGAAGATGCTTATTCAGATATGAAGAAAAATGAGAAAAAATAAATTACTATATCATACAGTCTACAATAAAGGAAGTGAGGATTTGATAAAAAAAACTTTAGAAATTTGTGAAAAAGGGTTAACAGGAATTGTTTCAGAGAAAAATTTAAGAACACGTTTTGCGTTTTTTAATAGTAATCCTCAAGATGCAAAAAACCCCATTGTTACTGCTAAATTTCCAAAAAAAATTATTTGGGTAGCTGATAGAACAAACAAAACAGAAACATGGGTTTCATCAATCATCCATTTTGAAACTTGGAAAAAAACATTCAGCAAATTCCTTACCCAGAATTTTTAATTCCACTTCCAGTAGACAAAAAGTACGTAGGACAAATAATATATCAAGATCAAACATATCCAATAGATGAATTCGTTAAAAAATTCAGTTAATAAAAATACTTAATTTAAACGTTCCGATAATTTAATCCCCCCATGTTCAGAATTTTCAAACCTAACAGCTTTTCATATTGCGAGCTTGCAAGCCAATTTTTCGTTTCCAATTCCCATCAATACAATCCTCTTCCAGAAACAGTTTTATTCTTCAAAGCTTTTTTTTGTCGTTGAGTTTTTCTGTGAATAACCAAAACAATTAAAATAGCCACAATAGCAATCAACACAACCGCAATTATTGCAATCCACCTCAATGTATCAATCCCCGTCGCCCCGACATTAAACCAAACACTCGCGCTCGCAGTTTTATCTTCGTAATTCAACTTTGCATATAAAATATACTTCCCATAATCAATATCAGAAGGAATCTTAAACTCTTTCGTAAAATTAGTTTCAACAATTGTAACATTCCTCGTCTCATTCCAAGCCCTTATTAAATTATCATCCTCATCCAAAACAGAATACTCAATCACAACCTCATTAACACTTCTCTGAGTTAACTTAGTCAAATAAAAATCCGCAAAAACACTCTCACCAGGAAGAACATTATAAGAATCCTCTGACAAATTCACAATAACATCAAAAAGAGCGCCCTCTGAAACAACCTCAACGCTTAAAGCAATAACTCTTGTTATTCCCGCCCCCGTAACAGTTATCTGCCCAATGTAAATCTGCTCCTCAGTATCCAAAGGAACATCAACATCCATAACAAAACCAACAGAATCACCTGCCGGAAGAACCGCGCTCGTGTCTGAAACAAAACTAACGTCCGAACTCGCGCTTAAATTAACAGTTCCCAACCCTTCGCTCGAAGCTGTGAAACTTATCTGCGCCTGCCCTCCCTGCTCAACTTTAACAGAAATTGTATTAGGCTCCAAAGTAAAAGTACTCAAACCTCCAGAACTCGATGTTGAAGTAGAACTAGAACTTGAGGAACTGGTCGAAGAACCGCAATTATCATCTGGAACACCGTCGCA
>CAYQQA010000040.1:0-6649 GCA_964419805.1 Candidatus Woesearchaeota archaeon | reverse complement strand
GTGCGTATTGGACTGTTTCCATAGTACTTTACAGTAATAACATTCATTTATAAATGTTTCTATTTGTTACTTTTTTAAAGTAAAAACATAATCTTTTTGTGGGGGCTTAAAAGATTTAAAAACTGTGTTTGCTTTAGAACAAAAAAGAATATGAAACATACATTAAAAATAACAATTTTAGTTTTGCTGATGTTTATAATAACGCAGTTAATAGGAATTTTTGTAGTTGGGCATTATTCTCAGCCGTCCAATGAGATTCCTTATGGAATGTCTCCACCAGAACCTGAGCAGGAGTCAGATTTTCTTACTTCCTTTTTACCGTCGATAGTAATCGCTTTTGTGATTGCTGTTTTGCTTCTTTTTGTGCTTTCGAAGATTAATGCGGAATTTGTCCTAAAGCTGTGGTTTTTTGTAGTGGTGGCTGTGACTTTGGGAATTTCTTTCGCTTCTTTTATTCCGGACTTTATGAACAAAGCACTTTTAACTTTGATTATTGCTCTGCCTTTGGCGTTTTTCAAAATTTACCGGCCGAATTTTTTAGTCCACAACATTACAGAATTTTTTGTTTACCCAGGAATTGCAGCGATTTTTGTTCCGCTCCTCAACCTCTGGACAGCAATCATTCTGCTGTTTTTGATTTCACTTTATGATATGTGGGCTGTGTGGCGTGTAGGGATTATGCAAAAAATGGCAAACTATCAAATTAATAAACTCAAGATTTTCTCTGGTTTTTTTGTCCCGTATTTACCTAGGAAAACAAAAGCAAAAATTAAAAAGATGAAAAAATCAGATTTAAAAAAGAAAAAATTTAAAATTAATCTTGCTATTCTCGGTGGAGGAGACGTTGTTTTCCCAATAATTGCGGCGGGCGTGGCTCTCGGAGTTTGGGGAATTTACGGAGCGTTGCTTACAACTCTTGGGGCTGTACTTGGGTTGGGTTTGTTGTTGTTGTTTTCTGAAAAAAAGAAATCTTATCCTGCAATGCCTCTCATAACTGCAGGAGTTTTACTTATGTATTTGATTAATTGGCTTGTTTTTTAATCAACCAAAGATTTAAAAAAACTTAACTATTGTTAAATTTATGTCTGAACAAATCTCAATAAACAGGGAAATTTATGATTTGTCAAATCCTGAAAATCTTGCTTACAGAGCTGAGCCTGGAATTAATGAAGAATTAATCTTTCAGATTTCTCGAGATAAAAATGAGCCTGAATGGATGATGAAAAAAAGGCTTGAGGCGTTGGATATTTTTAACTCAAAACCGATTCCCTCGTGGGGGCCTAATTTGGATGATTTAAATGTTGAAGAAATTTCTCTGTATCTTCGACCGGATGCAAAGAGAAATTCCAACAATTGGGAAGAAGTCCCTGATGAAATAAAAAACACTTTTGAGAAACTTGGAATTCCCGAAGCGGAAAGGAAATTTTTGGCGGGCGCGGGTGCACAGTATGAAAGCGAAATTGTTTATCATAAATTGAAAAAAGAACTCAAAGATCAAGGCGTTGTTTTTCTTGACTGCGACGAAGCTTTGAAACAATATCCTGAAATGTTTAAAGAATATTTTATGACATCGTGCATCACTCCTAATTTGCACAAATTTTCAGCTTTGCACGCTGCAGTCTGGAGCGGAGGAACTTTTATTTATGTTCCGAAAGGAGTTAAAATGAAGCAACCTTTGCAAGCTTATTTTAGAATGAACGCGCAGAAAGCTGGGCAGTTCGAACACACACTGATTATTGCCGACGAGGGTTCTGAAATTCATTACATTGAAGGATGCAGTGCGCCGATTTATTCAAAGAATTCAATTCATGCAGGATGTGTTGAGATTCATGTTTTAAAAGGCGCGAAGGTCAGGTATACTTCTATAGAAAACTGGAGCAAAAACACTTACAACTTGAATACGAAGAGAGCAGTCGTCCACGAAGACGGAATCATGGAATGGGTTAATGGAAATCTGGGGAGCAAAATTACAATGCTTTATCCTTGCAGTGTTTTAATCGGAAAGAACGCGAAGACGGATTATTTAGGAATTGCTTACGCCGGCAAAGGACAATACCAGGACACAGGTTGCAAAGCGATTCACCTTGCTAAGGACACAAGTTCAACAATTTTAAGCAAAGGGATAAGTTTGGGCGGAGGAGTTAGCTCATACAGAGGGCTTGTGAAAATTCCGAAAGGTTCTGTGAATTCTAAATCTAGTGTCAGATGTGATGGATTGATGCTTGACAGCGAGAGCAAAGCACTTACTTTTCCATCAATGGAAGTTGGCGAAAGCGAAGTAAAAGTTGCTCACGAGGCAGCCGTTGGAAAAATCGGCGAGGACCAATTATTTTATTTAATGAGTCGTGGGTTGAGTGAGGAAGACGCAATAAAAATGATTGTGTCTGGCTTTATGGAACCTGTGATGAAAGAACTGCCTTCGGAATACGCTTTAGAATTAAATAAATTAATTGAGCTTGAAATAGAAAACTCAGTTTGTTAAATGGACATTTACAAAGAAAAAGTTCTTGAAATTTATGAAGACACTTCGTGCATTGGAGAAATTAAAAATAAAACCCACCATATAAAATTGAAAAATCCTTTTTGTGATGATGTTTTGAACGTTGATTTGAAAGTCGTTGATGGGAAAATTGATGATGCGAAATTTAAAGGCACTACTTGCTTTGTGAGCAGAGTGGCAGCGACATCAATCTTCGAAAAAATTAAGGGGATGAAAATTGAAGAAGTTCTTAAACTTTCTAAAAAAGATGTTGATAATCTTTTAGGAATTGAAGTTTCTTCGACGAGAACAAATTGTGCGATTTTTCCGTTGGATGTTGTTAAAAAATGTTTGAAATAAAAAATTTAGAAGTTGGAATAGAAAGTAAAAAAATAATTAAAGATTTAAATTTAAAACTTGAAAAGGGAAAAATTTATGCATTGATGGGGCCTAATGGGTGCGGAAAAAGCACGCTTGCACAAACAATTGCCGGCAGTCCTAATTATAATTTGACATCGGGGGAAATTATTTTCAAAGATGAAATAATAAATGAATTAAAACCGGACAAAAGAGCCAAGAAGGGAATTTTTCTTTCTTTCCAATATCCTCAAGAAGTTTCAGGAGTCACAATTTACAGTTTTTTACGCCACGCTTTGAAATCATCTGGTAAAAAAATCGGAGTTTTGGAATTTGGAAAAATTATAAAAGAAAAAGCTAGAGAGCTTGGAATTAAAGAAGATTTTTTAGAGCGTTATCTTAACGAAGGATTTTCAGGAGGTGAGAAAAAAAGATCTGAAATTTTACAGATGCTTGTTCTTAATCCTGAACTTGTGATTCTCGATGAGACTGACTCTGGGCTTGATATTGATTCGATTAAAGTTGTCGCTGAAGGAATAAAAAAATTCGCAAAAGAAAATAAAACTATTTTAATTATAACACATTATAAAAGAATTTTGGAATATGTAAAGCCTGACAAAGTTTTTGTTATGGCTGGAGGAAAAATTGTAGGAGAAGGGAAAAGGGAAATTATTGACAAACTTGAGAAAGACGGGTATAAAGGATTTTTAAAAAATTAAACAACACCCTTTTCTAAAAAATCTTCCCAAGACATTTTGTTCAACGCTACCAGTGCTTCACGGAAAGTTAAGATCGGTTTTTCATATTTTGCATAATCATCGACGGCAATTCTTGGGCACGCTAATTCTATAAAAGCGTCAATGTAATAAAAATTCATTATTTTGTCAGGAGTAATTTCACTCATTGTAATTACAAAAGGATTTTTTCCTTGCTCTTTCAGGGTTTTTATCAAGAGCTCGGGCGTGCCGAATTTCTGTCCGGGTTTTATTTCGACTAAAATTCCAACATTTTTTGCATTTTTTAATTTTTCAATTGAAGCGTATCTTTGCTTGATTATTTTTTCTCTCATTCCAGACATGTCAAGAATTTCATCGTTGTAAACATCTAATAAAATTACAGGTTTGTTGACGGCTATGACTGCGCCAGTTGAGTGGAAACGATTTCCTAAGATAACAAAAGCTTCTACCTCGCTTTGGATTGATTTCAGCCCTGCGTACTGGCATCCAACAATATGGCCTTCATAAGCAACTCTTCCCTGCTTTTTTGAAAACATAATTTCCTTGCCGTTGGATTTGTAAAATTCTTTAATTTTTTCAGCATCATGGCGGTGCTGTATTGAATAAGAAAAACCTATTTTTTTAAATTTTTCAAGATGATTCAAGGATTTTTGCAAGATGGGATTTAAATCAAGTATGTCTTTTACTTCAATGTATACTGCAGGAAATTCCACATCGACAAAAGGTGCGTGACCGAAGTGAACAATCAAGTCTACTCCAAGTGCCTGCGCTTCCTGAACTGCTATTGAGCATCCTCCCCAACATGTTTCTCCTGAGAAAATAACTTCCACATTCTCTTTTTCAAAAATTTCCAAAACCTCTAAAACGTTTTGTTTAATTCCTTCCGGAAGTTGCACTAAGACTTTCTTCGGCTTTTTCGAGCGAAGTTCTTTCACTAATTTTTCTTTTTCAAAATCAAAAACCATTTTAGAAAACTAAATTTTTCCCACCAAATCAAGACCTGGTTTTAAAGTTGATTTTCCAGGTGTCCAATTCGCAGGGCAGACTTCACCTCCGTGCGCTCTTACAAACTGTGCTGCCTGAATTTTTCTTAAAAGTTCTTCGACGCCTCTTCCTATGTCGTTGTCATTTATTTCGTAGGATTTTAAAGTGCCGTCGGGGTCAATAATAAAAGTGCCTCTTAAACTGACACCTTCTTCTTCAATGTAAGTTCCATAATCTTTGCAAATTTTTCCAGTGGGGTCTGCCACCATTGGAAATTTAATTAATTTTATTGCTTCAGATTTGTCATGCCATGCTTTGTGGACGAATTCTGAGTCTGTGCTAACGCTTAAAATTTCTGTGTTTAATTCTTTAAACTTTTCATAATTTTCTGCAAGAGCTTTTAGTTCTGTAGGACATATAAACGTAAAGTCTCCTGGATAAAAAAATAAAACAACCCACTTTCCTTTGTAATCAGATAAATTTATTTTTTTTATTTTTTCTTCGTAGAAAATTTTAGCTGTGAATTCTGGTGCAGATTTGTTTATAATAACCATGATTTATGAGACAAAGAGTTATTTAAAAATTTTTGGGTTTCATTCCAATTTCAAAAACTTTATAACCTTAATTTACTTTTTTGATAAATGAAAACACTAATCGTATTTTATTCAAGGCATAACCATACAAAAATGGTTGCTGAGAAAATTGCAAAAAAAATTGGGGCGGAGCTTGAATTAATTGTTGACAAAAAAGACAGGAGTCATCTTATGAGTTGGTTCAAAAGCGCTTTTGATGAAGAACTGCGAACGCCGACGAAGATTGGATCTTTGAAAAAAAATCCTGAAAATTATGATTTGATTCTTATCGGAACGCCGGTCTGGGACGGCATTGTTCCGCCGGTAAAAGAGTTTTTGAAAATTTACAAAAACAAATTAAAAAAAGTTGCTTTCATCTGCACATTCGGGGCTTCTGCAGAAGATGCATTTTACGTGATGGAAAAAATTTGCGGAAAAAAACCTGTTGCAACATTAGAACTTCAAGATAAAGAAATAGTTTTAGAAAAAGACACGCAAAAAGTTGAAGATTTTTGCGGGAAATTGAAATAATCACCTCTTAAAATCGGACCAGCCAATTTTTCTTGCTTTCAATTCTTTGAGCTGAGGCCACGAATCTTCTAAAGAAACTTTTTCTTCTTCATAGATAATCCCTAAAGGAATTTTTCCCTTGCCCAAATTGTAATCAAACTCTCGCGCAAGTTGCATGGACTCTCCAAAAGTCCTTTTTTTATCTTCTAGTTTGTACATTAAAGAATCTTTAGAATTCACTGCCAAATTAAAAACCATGCAATCCTGAATAATTTCCACGAATGAAAATCCATTGTGCCTAACAGCTTTTTCAATCGTTTCTTTCGTGTGATCTAAATCAAATGCATTGCATCTTGCTATGAATGTTACGCCTGCAGAAAGTGCGAGTTGGATAGGATTTAACGGGTTACTTGATTTTCCTAAAGGTTCTGCTTTTGTTTTGAATCCATACTGGCTTGTGGGAGTTGCCTGCCCGGTTGTTAGAGAAAAAGATTGATTATCGTGGACAAGTAAAGTTATGTCTGGGTTGAGCCTGCACGCGTGGATAAAATGTTCTACTCCTTCGGAATAAGTGTCGCCGTCGCCGGCAAAAACCAAAACTTTTAAATTGGGGTTCCCGAGTTTTACACCCATTGCCGTTGGCAAAGCTCTTCCATGAAGCCCGTAAACTCCCGAAAGTTTTAAGTAATCAAAAATTTTCCCGTGACATCCAATTCCTGTGACCATTGCAAAATCTTTTTCTTTGAAATCTTTTTTTGTCAAAGACATTAGAGCTCTCCGCGTTGATTCAAGAATCATGAAGTCAGGGCAACCTGGGCACCAAGTTATTTTTTCAGAAGTTCTGAAAGGCACACCCGGAAAATCAACACCATTTATTTTTTTATTTGATTCTATCATTTTAAATTTTTAGATATTTCTTTTTTTAGTTCGTCTGACAAAAAAGGCCGGCCATCATAACGCAAAATTCTCTTATCAATTTTAATTCCTGTTTTTTCTCTAATTAATCTTCC
>CAYQQA010000039.1:0-6684 GCA_964419805.1 Candidatus Woesearchaeota archaeon | reverse complement strand
GATATTTCGTCCTTATGAGAAAAGGGTTTTAGCAGAAACTATGGATGTAAAAGGCTTTCATGATCTAACTAAATCTGGAAAGAGAAAAGTAGGATTTAATATTGCCTATTCTGGCATTCTAGCAACCTCTCTCCTTGTTGGAGGAGCTTTTTATCATGCTAGAGTTAGTGATACTGGATCTTGGAATTGGAATGAACAAAGTAGGATATTTGATGAAAGAAAAGAAATTTTAAAAGGTTTAGAAGGAATAGGAAAAGAATACAGACACACTACCTCTAAAGGAGCATTAAGAAATTTAGTTGACTCTAATCATGATGGAGAAATTAAGGGTAAAGAGCTTTTAGATTTTTATAAGATAACAGGAATAGATTCTTCTGCAGTAGACCAGAATTTTCCAGTATATAATTTGGATGATAGCACTGTTACAAGATGTCTTAAAGCCTATGGAAATCTTCCTCAATAAAATAGTCTTTTTACTTTTTAGCTTGCTCCACATAAGTTTTAAATAGTCTTGTCAAAATCCATTTTCATGGAAATAGCCGAACAAATACAATTTGAAAACTTAGAGGATTTTATTAGGAGCAAGAATAATTTCCATGTTTATTTTATCTTTCCAAATGAGAGCCTTTTCACAGGACATTATAGACATAAAGAGGTTTTTAAAAGATTTATTGATTCTCATCCTGAAATGGATAGAGAACTAGTAGATAGAATAGCTAATGCACGTGAGAGGGCAGACACTAATGGAAGCGGATTAGTAGAAGAATTATCTAAGGAGGATTGTCAACAGTTATGGGATGCTTACAAGGTAATGTCTAAACTTGTTTATATTGAAGATAAAGGAGTGTTAAGAGAAGAAGAGTATGAAAAACCTGACAGATATTTTTTAATAAGGTAAATCAATATGTGTAAAACCGGAACATTTAATAATAGGATTTTTAATAATGAATTATGGTATCTATTGAAGAAATGAGAAATAGGGAACGTGAACAAATATATGGGTTGTATGGTGATCCAAAACCAACTATTTCAGGGTATTTATCAATTATTTCAACACCAATTTTATTTTTTGGAGGATGTATTCTTGGGGGTGAATTATCTGAGAAATTAGTAGATTATGCCCCCCAATTTATAAAAAATATTGAACCGTATGTAAAGTTTGGAACCTTAACTTTAGGAGGATTATCAGGAGGTATGTTGGGAGTTTGGGGATTTGTTAGGGGGATTGTTAAGGGATATAGAAGAACTCTTTCAGAAGATCAAATTAAAGAAATGGAATCAGAGTTAGGGGCTGTTGAGAAAAAAGGTTACCTTGACTATTACAAGAAGAAAACTAACTTCTGATTAAAGAGAATTATCAATTAAATTTCAAATTAAGTATTTTTCTTTACTAAATCTTACCCTCAAGCATGTAAAGTTATTTGATAATCTTTTTTTCTTGTATCTATAGGTACTCCTAAAAAATCATACAAGTTTTCTGTGTATCTTGTAAGATCGTCATTTAATCTAGAGGGGTTTGACTCTAAAAGTAATTCATTTACTTCTTCCATCTTTTTAGGAGGATTCTCTAAGAAACTTTCCCAACCATAGTCTTTCCATTTATCACACTGCCTATTTGGAATACTTAATGCTATTGAGTGTGCTAACTTGCCAAGTAAACCTATTGCTCTTGAAGCCTGGACCCTCCTAAAAATCAATTCCCTTCTTTGTTTTTTTAAATGCTCTGGAAGTTTGTCTATTGTAGTAAAAACAGCAACAGCATCATAATCTATGTGATATACGCTTCCCCCACCCATTCCCATATTTAATTCTTGATGCACATCCCCTACTTTTAAATCAACTTCATTAAACATAGCTTTTATTTTTTCCTCCTTGTATATTCTTGGTTTAATGCGAAAATAATACACTGACATAAGTCTCATTCCCTTCTCTAATTTTCCAGACATTAATGCTCTTCTCCACAATTCAAATCTTTCTAAGGTTTGTGGAGTAATACTTCCATATTCCCAGTCAGAATTGCCTATGCTCCTTCCATCCTCCCCTAAATTAAAAAAAGATTCATAATTATTTTCAATCCCATATTTCTTTCTGGATTCTTCAATAGCAGAGTGTAATTTTCTCACACAATTAAATTTGCCCTTCTCTACCCAACCAATAATATTTTCCTTTAATCACTTCATCAAATTGATCTAACATAGTTTTCATAATAAAGATAATGTTAATTAGATATTTTTAAATCTTTCTTTTTGGCTAAAAAATTAGGTACTTGTTTATGAGCTATTTCCAATATTGTATGATTATAAGATTAATGTTTTTCATTTATAGAAGATATTTTCTATTGCATATCTTTTGGAAGATATAAATTAAAAGGATGATTTTTTAAGAGCCGAACTTTAAACAACATCGAGCATATCATGTTAAAAACGGAACATAATTAAGCTTATAGTTTTTATTTATCTTTAAAATTTCATAATCCCTTATCTCTTTAGAGAATAAATTTTTTATTTGTGTTAATAATTCATAAAATTCTTCTTCTTTTATAGTTTCGGTATCATATTCAATATCCCAATCCCCCAAAATTTTATTAAAATATATTATATTTTTATTTTCTCGTGCAAATGAAATTAATTTATTTTCAATATCTTTTTTTATTTGATTTAGCCTTATTATTAACTTAAAGGAATGATACTCTATTTTTGTTACTTCAAACCACCCACGAAATCCAACAATTAATTCTTTACCAATCATATTTTTAATTCTATTTTTTACAGTATTTCTGTCAATTTTTAATTGATTTCCTATTTCAATATTTTTTGCTTTTGGATTTGTAGCAATAATTTCTAAGATTTTTTTATCAATACTATCAAGTGAAATATTCTTTGGAACTCCTCCATAAGATTCTATAAATTTTCTCTTTTCTTGATTCTTGAATAAAAAAGATCTAGTATATTGTTCTGATTTTACAATTGTGGCTATATCTTTTTGGGATATGTAATTTAAATTTTTTTCAAGGAACTTCCCAAAAATCTGATCAAACTCAGTGATTGTTCTAGCAAAAAAGTCCACAATAAGGTCCCATCTTCCAGTGCATTTTGCTATCCAAAATGTATTTTTGTTTTTAATTAAATCATTTATTATGTTTTTTTCTTTTTCAAGATTCGTGTTCTTGAATCTAATCATTACTCTATAAAAAGTATATCCTAACAAAGCTGTATTAATAAGGCTATAATAAAAAGGAATTACCCCCTTTCTTTCTAGATTATTTAATCTATATTGCAGTCTTTGTTGTGAAATCTTCAATTTTTTAGCTATGGATGAAATAGGTCTCCTGCAATCTATGTCCATTTCAGATATAATCTTCTTATCTGTTAAATTTAAATTTTCTTTCATAATTTTTATAATGGTATATTAGGTATATAAATATTACCATTTTACAAAAAAAAGAATAGAAAGATATAAATAATGTGGAATCCCATTTTATAGTAATTAAAATAATGAGAATAAAATGGAAACAAAAGATAAGGTAATTATGAGAATACCAGAATTTATGAGAAAAATGAATTCAGAGTGGGACGCATTTGTAAGAACTTCTGAAGGTAGAAGAGCAATAAATGCTGTAAGATTAAAACAAACAGAAGATGGAACCTTAGTTGAATACAATACTGGCGAGTCTGTTTCTGCTAAGCCTTTAGGGCTGCCTAACAAAATAAAAATAGGCTACTACGAATACGATCATTCTCAAAAAGGATCCACTATAAATGAAAAAAGACTAGAAAGTAAAGCATGTAATATGCTTGCAAATAGCTTACAGTTTTTGAGAGATAGAAGAGAAGACATTATTCGAGAAGGATGCCTTGAACAGTATGATTTTGTGGAGGCGAATGCTTTTTTAATTGGTCATTATTTCAGAGAAGTTAAAGGCAGTAGACAGCACGATTTTGAAGTTCCTATACAATACTTCTTAATGGAATAAATTATTTTAAAAGATTTGGTGCATAATTTTCCATTTCACACATAATATGATTTAAGTTTGACTTGTAAACTTTTTCATCAAAAGGAATAGTACCAGCCTGAATCAAGCCTGCCAAAAAACCTCCTCCCGCAGTTACTATTGCTATATAATTTGCAGTTTCTAAGGGATTTGGGTCTCCAAATAATCTTGATCCAATATAAGCCCCGCAAACCCCCATTCCATAACCAAGAGCAGTTCCAAGAGCAGGATAGGTTAAGGTTTCTAATAGGGGATGCTTTCCATTTCCTTTTTTTAATGCATCAGCAACGCCAATAATTCCTAAAATATTTTTGTTTTCGGTAACAATCATTGTTGTCAGAGCATTTTCTTCAAATTCCTTAATTTTTCTTTCAAAACTTTTTAGAGAAATTTTATTAGATTTTATAAGAGACTCATTTCCAACAATAATTTTTTTATGATAAATATTCCAAATATAAACTAAATTTTTATCTTTGAAATATTCTTTTGTTTTTATTCGTTAACGTCTTTAAATTTTTTATAAAGTTTTTGAAAGCTAACAACGCTCTTTTTTCATAAGTTTTGCATCAGAATACCCTAATGCTCTAAATATATCACAAACTTTTTTATCAGAAATAAAATAATAAACTTTTTTCCCGTCTTTTCTTGAATCTAAAATTCCAGCTTTTCTTAAAACATCCAGTTGAATTGAAGTTGTTGATTGTGTCCTTTTAACATGGGGAAATATTTCACAAACACATTTTTCTCCATTTAATAAAAATTCAACGATTTTTAATCTTGTTTCATCAGACAATGCTTTTAATATACGGAGTTGTTGCTTCATGTTACATTGAAGAAAAACAATCATTATAAATATTATGGAAGAAATTACGGACCCTCCTCCATCCCCTAAATCTCGACAATACTTAAAAAGTCTAAGAGTCCACACAAGTTTGTATCGGACTATAATCATCTGACGGAAAAATTACATCCCATGAAATGGGACACATTGGGGGAGTCTACGGCGTTGGGCTTGAGTGAGATCCTAGCTCATTAATGAAATAGTATAGAATAACAATTTATTTAACTATTATTTTTCTTTGAAATTAATGATAAATATTCCTCGGATTAACATAGGTGGCCTAGAAATAAATATTATCCAAGGAGGCATGGGTGTAGGAATTTCTGGGGCCAATCTTGCTTCGGCTGTGGCAGAAGAAGGGGGAATGGGCACCATTGCCAGTGTGGGACTAGGCCTTTTAAAAGGTCATTTTGAAGATGGAATAAATTCTGCAAGAAAAAAAGGAAGATTTAGAGGATTATCTGAGGAAGATCGAAGGAAGCTCAGGGATAAAATCTATGCCCAGGCAAATAGTGTAGCTTTGGCAGAGGAAATCAGAGCAGCTAGAAAGAAAACAGAAGGGGTACTTGCAGTAAATATTTTGCATGCATTAACCGATTATTCCTCACTCGTTGAAACCTCTGTTAGAGAGAACATAGATGCTATTGTTGTGGGAGCAGGCCTCCCAAAGGACCTCCCAAAATATCTTAAGGGAAGAAAAGACATAAAATTAATTCCAATTATTTCCAGTGCTCGTGGAGTAAGCATAATCATTAAAGCGTGGGAAAGATATTTGCATCCTCCGGATTTGATTGTTGTTGAAGGGCCTAAAGCAGGAGGCCATTTAGGATACAGCCGAGAACAATTACAAGATACAGATTTCGTTAAAAATGGTTTAGAAAGAATTCTTCCAGAGATTATTTCTCAGGTCGGGAGAGATATCCCAATAATTGCTGCAGGGGGAATTTATACTGGAAGAGATATTAAAAGAATTATTAATCAAGGCGCATCAGGAGTGCAAATGGCAACTCGATTTGTGACAACTCAGGAATGTGATGCAAATTATAGATTTAAACAAACCTATCTTGATTCGAGAGAAGAAGACATAACAATAATCGATAGCCCGGTGGGGATGCCTGGAAGAGTAATAAGAAATGATTATGTGGATAGAATTGAAGGAAAAAGGGTTCCTTTTGGGTGTGCAAGCCATTGTCTTAAATCTTGTGATCGTGAGGTATCCAACTATTGCATTGCAGAAAATTTAATTAATGCACAAAGAGGGAATATGGAAAAAGGCTTTGCCTTTGCAGGAACCAATGCGCACCTTGCAACAGAAATATTAAGTGTCAAAGATGTTTTTAAACAAATTGAAGCGGAATATAATTTGGCAAGTAGTTTATAAAAATAACCTCCCTCTCAAAAACTACCCTTTCAACACCAAAGGACAATCCAGATATCTGGGTATGGAAGTCGGGGGCGTTTCATTTTATGTTTTTGATAACTTTTCAACAGGAATTTTAAAATCTCCCCTTCCTTCCAAAATAGCATCAAGACCATTTATTACTTTTCGATAAACATTCATTTCTCTACGAGTAGGCTTATCATCAGGCAAACCCACATAAATGAGTTTACAGTGAGAAGTTACAAAATATTCATTAGGCCCTAGACTTGAAGAGTCAATCGGATATTTCGCCGTTACAAAGATAATTCCTTTTTCTATGTTTGTTGTCATGAATGTATCAATTATCCTTCTTTTTAAAGGTATACTAAAGGGAATATTCTCTTCTAGCAAGACATGACAACTTTTATCTACGAATCGTGTAGAAGCAAGTGACATATGTCACTAGGCAAAACCGAAAATTAGTTCGCAAAT